>JBEBHM010000198.1:0-12342 GCA_040080875.1 Pirellula sp. | reverse complement strand
TGAGCCTGAGGCGCTAGCCGATCGATCATGAAGCTCGGCTAGCGCCTCAGGCTCATCACAAAGCCATCGAATGACTTGAGACGAAAGTGAGACGGCCTCCTTGTGTCACGGGTGAATCAGGTTCATCGGCTAGTCGTATTAGCTATTCGAACCTTGCGTTCCAATCGGTCAAGCGGACGAGCCGACTGGGGACGGAGTAGTGGGGGTAGTCCTGCTGTTAGCCTTGTGCTCCAGTTGGCCAAGCGGTCAAGCCAATTGGGTCAAGACAATATAAGGGGAACAAAAACAACTTATCGAACTCTTGCGTCAATACCGAACTTTTAACATCCGGCCTCAGGCTCAAAACAAAGCCACAAAGGTACAAAGCTAGCGAACAACTTGCGACGAAGCTGGAAGCGATCCTAGTTCCCGAAGGAACGGAGAGCGTCACGTACCTTGGCAAAAACCGTCCCCCAATCCATCAGTCTTGTTTGCCTAAACAATCGCACCGATGGATACCAAGGAGAGTCATCTCGATCGATAAACCACCGCCATTCAGCGTCATGGTTCAACAGAAGCCACGTTGGTACACCGAGGGCACCGGACAGATGTCCGACCGCACTATCGCAAGAAATGACAAGATCTAAGTTTTTGATCAATGCCGCCGTATCGACAAATGCATCATTACCGATATCAAGTTCTGATGAATAGTCTTCGATCCTGTCTGCGAAATCGCACGTTGCCAATTGGTCTTTCCCATGTCCGACTTGAAGGCTGATGACGCGAACACGTTCGACGTCCATCAAGGTTCTGAATTGCGACAAAGGAAATGATCTAAAGCGATCTCCTTTGAAAGCTGGACTTCCCTGCCAAGCGATCCCAACTCGCAGTCCATCTCGTCCATCCAGACGATTCTGCCACTTTTGAACCAGTGCTGGCTCAGCGAAAAGATAACTATGCTCAGACGGAATGGTTTCAAGCGTCGAATGCAGGATTGTCGGAACGCTCATCAAGGATGCTTGTACGTCAAAGTCAGGTGGCGGGTCATTTCTTCCAATAATCGCGTCGAAACCTGAGCCGCTTTTCAGCAAGCGGATCAAGCGAGGGTGTACTTGGACTACAACCCGTGCGCCCAACGACTTCACAACGCAAGCGTAACGAAAGAAATGGATCTGATCGCCAAAACCTTGTTCGCCGTAGAGAAGCACGGTTTTACGATTGGGATCGGAACCATTCCAAACAGGTTTTGCGAATCGTTTTTCGGGTGGAGTGACGCCCTCAGCTTGCCATCTCCATTCATATTCTCTCCAGCCTCGTTCAAAATCCCCTTGGCGCAGAAGCGTTTTTCCGAGGTTGCTATGAGCTAAGGCGCAATGTGCATTAAGCTGAATGGCCCTTTCATAACACTGGACAGCGTTATTTAGATCGCCGAGATCCGCAAAGGCATTTCCGAGATATGTCTGGGACATTTCGGAATTCGGATCTAGCAGAGTTGCCCTTTTCGCAGCTGAGAGCGATTTCTCGTATTGGCCGTCAAAATGATACGACCAAGCCAGATTTTGAAAAGCGGACGTCGCATTGGGGTCTCGAAGAATTGCGGCTTCAAAACTCGCAATCGCTTCTTTATGCATTTCTTTCGCGGAAAACGATTCACCTAAGTTGGAATAGGCTAAGGACGAATCGGGTGATTTTCGAATTGCCTCCAGAAGCATCTTGATCGAATCATCCAATCTGCCAATTGCCCTGAGAGCACGCCCCGACGCGAGATAAAATTCCGGGCGGTCCGCATCGAGCTGAATGGCATGTGCAAACGAAGCAACTGCGGATTCCCAGTGATTCAAGAACGCATACGCAGATCCAAGATTGAAGTGAACATCCGGAGATGGTTCTAGTTCAGCAATTTTCTGAAGCGTTTTGGCGAGCTCTTGGTACGACTCCAGCCGAATGAGCAACGATGCAAGGAGCTTGAGGACTTGAGCGTTGTTCGGTTGTGCTGCCAAGATGGTTCTACAAATCTGGCATGCATCCTGAAACTGTCCCGATTGCACGTAACCCAACGCTTTGTTCCATGCTTCGAATTGCAAAAGTATGTTCTCCCAATCAGTACATCTGGATTATTCAGTTTTTCTTGACTATCTCAAAAGCCAACTTTCAAAAATCAATTCAATGGTAGCCGCCTCGTCCGACGATTCTTGGTTGTCGACTATAATTTCAGTTTGCACGATAAATGCGTACAGACATTGGAATTCCAAAACTGGATCTGAAAAATGAAAGAGAGACTGAGAGAGGCAATTCTAGCTTTCAAATCGGGGCATTTTCCCACCGCGGAGCAATTATGTCGTCGACTCCTTGCCACCGATCCCTTCAATCCAGATGCGTTGAATCTTATGGGAATTTTGGCCGGGATGGCCGACAAACACAATGATGCAGCCATCTGGATCCAACGCGCTGTCGAAGTTGCCCCTAGTGTTTCAGAATTCCGTAAGAATCTAGCGAGGGCATTGGCCCATCTTGAGAAATTCGACGAGGCCCTCGAATCGATTCGACCACTTCTCGAAGTTGCTAATCCGTCAGCGGACTTACTCGCGATGAAAGGCGCAATGCTCGGCCAGAAAAGGGACTTCTCCTCCGGAATTGCCGCACTCAGAGAGGCAATACGGCTTTGCCCCAATGTTCCGACGTACTATTTCAACATTGCTGAACTTCACCGACAAAATGCGGAACTCGACGAGGCAAAAGAAAGCCTTAAAAAGTGCCTCGATTTGGAACCTAATCACGCAGACGCGTTGAACAACTTGGCAGGGCTTCAGATCGCGAATGGAGATTTTCTAGACTCATTGCAATCGATACAAAAGTTACTTGCTATCAATCCGCGATCAGCTCAAGCCTATTGCAATTTGGGTAGTCTTTTGGGTGCCGGGGGCGATTCGGAGGCCGCTGCACGCGCATTTAGAAACGCATTGCTGCTGCAACCCAACTTGTCACGTGCCCGTTTTCAATTGGCCAGTATGCTGGTTCGAGACGGCCATCTCGCTGAGGCCGAGTCGATCGTCGAGCTCTTATCATCGCAGCCCGACATGGACGATACAATTATCAAAACCACTCATGCCAGGATCCTGGAAAAGAAAGGCAGCATAGATCTCGCATGGGAGTTGATGCAATCGATTGATCCGTCCAAAAGAAGCCAACCCGACGTCGCCACAATGCTTGCTCTGATTCAAGAGCAACGCGGTGAAAAGGATGCAGCTATCAAAACTTTAGAGGCATCGCTCAAATCCAGCGAGTACGACGCAATTGAGTTCATTGGGATCTACTTCACGCTTGGACAACTCTACGATAGCCTCGAACGATATGACGAAGCATTCGAAGCATATCGCTTAGGGAATGAAAACCGAAAGAAGACCTTTCGCATCTTCGAAAACTTGAATCAGAAGCGAGTCGGCGCCGTGGACAAGGTCCGACAGTTGTACTCCCAAAAGCTATTTGGCGGCTGTCCAACATCGACTCTTGATACCGAGGCCCCGGTTTTTATATTGGGGATGCCGAGAAGTGGAACCACCCTTACGGAACAGATCATATCGAGTCACTCCGCGGTGCATGGCGCCGGGGAATTGTCGAAATTCCATGACCTCATTCGTGAGACCTACGGGACACCCTCGAAATCACAATCCTTGTTCGAAATCAATCTTGAAGATCCTTCACATGGAAAAGAGTGCTTGGTGCCCGACGGTTGGGACAAGATTCGTGCCGATCAGCTCGATCAACTTGGAACCAAGTACCTTGACTACGTACGATCACTCAATCGGACCGCAAGCCGAATTACGGACAAGATGCCGTATAACTATTTTGTGGTAGGGCTCATTTCCAAGGTGTTTCCAAAATCCAGAATTATCCATTGCGTGCGAAACCCAATCGATACTTGTTTGTCGTGTTACTTCCAGAATTTCACCGTTGGTAGCCACTATGCATTTGACCTGCGAGAGCTTGGCGAATTCTATCGCGAATACTCTGAAATCATGGCTCATTGGAGAGACGTTTTAAATGTCCCGATGTTCGAAGTCCAGTATGAGGAAATGGTCCATCATCCTGAACCGGTGATTCGTTCCATGCTTAGCTATTGTGGCCTCGACTGGGAGCCGCAATGCTTACGCTTTCACAAATCAAGTCGCGTAGTTAGCACTGCCAGTTATCAACAAGTCCGACAACCACTCTACACTCGCTCGGCCGGGAGATGGGCCCACTACATCAAACATCTCCGCCCTCTGATTGAATCGATGGGCTTGAACTACGAAGAGTATTGCGAAGAGGCAGAGTTCGCATTGCCAGGATGATGGGACGTTATGTTATGGTTCGCCGTTATGGTTCGCCAGGCACAGCGATGATGTCCATCATGAATCCGTGCCCATCACGTCCAACATTGCGGACCATGGCTTTTGAAGCAGCGGGTGGACGGCGAGGTGAAAAATAATCTGGCCGAACGGTGTTGTGCCACTTGCTGAGCGCCTCATCATTGACATAGTAGGTTGCCTTGACCAGGTGCATCCAATCGCTTCCGGACAAATCGAGCGATCGTTTCAATTCGGAAAATACGGAACGAAGCTGGCTCTCGGGTGCAGCTGTGGAATCGGTAGGATTGAGACCGCTCGTATAAATCGTGGAGGGATGGCGAGAAATCGTCAAACGAGAGTAGACCGCAGGAGTCGTCATCCCCGGCGGAGTGCGGATCTCGACTGCCGGACCAGCGCGAAGTGCTGGATTGCTATTGCCGGAAACAATCAGTTCGATTTCGATCGGCAAGGAACTAATCCACTCGACGAAGGCACATGGAGGGACCGTCGAGTTCCCAAAAAACTCGACAATGGCTTCCGCCGCCTTTGGACTGCGGCTGATGGGGCCAACAAAGCATTTGACTTGGACAATGTCTTTCTTGCTGAGTCCTAAAAACGACAACGTTCGATCGAGGCTCAACATGGTTTGTTTAGTCGCGTCTTTGACTGACCCATCACCTTTCTCTGCTTGGCCAGAGATGTAAATCTTGGGCCCCACGGAAAGTACACGGACAGGCTCCCCAACAGCGACCGATTTGGGGTCGGACGTTGGCTGTGGTCTTGGTCTTGAGTCCGTAGATTGGTTGGCGATCGCCACCGCATCGACCGCGATCATGGCATCAGGCCACGCAAGTTTTGACGTTACGACGCTCACCGCAGGTTGGTGCATCCCGTTAAATCGTTTCGTCAGCGCAGCGGACACATTGGCTGCAAGCCTGTCTTCGGCTATATAAAAATTCAGTTTCACAGCCCGACCCAAATCGGAGCCAACCATAGCCAGCGCCGCATCCGTTCGTTTTAATGCACTTTGGATCTGATCATCGATCGAGTCATTGTTGACTCGTGCACCAGGAACTTGCGCGGAGTGCGCCAAGTCCCTTGGGCCTACTACAACACACCGCGACTGCCCATCGCGCGCTTCAATGCATTGAACATCTTCCGAAAAGGTATAGTGCGACGTTGCCATAAACCATCCCAATGCAAACCATTTCATTTTCACAGGTCGCGCCCTCCGGAAAGCCTCTGAATGCAAGTCAAGAAACCGAACATTGTAACGCTTGCCGGATAAGCTAGGGTTCGTGAGTCAGACTTGTGGGTAACTTCTGCCGGAAGTCACCTTGAACTGTCAAGAAATCTTGAAGTGGCTTGGGAGAGTGCGTGATTGAGCAGGTGTTGGGCGCTGGTCAATGACCGCAGGCGTTGTGTGCTGTTCATGGTCGCACTCGGCAAGTGCGACCCACGTGCGACCCACGTGCGACCCACCTCGGCAAGCGCGACCCACGAATGGCAAGTTCGACCCGCTGGCACTGGCTCAATCGAGAATGGGAAGCTTGTATCCGAGCGCACCGATCGCTTTGCCCTTGGCAACGCCCTTATAGTTTTCATGGCAAACCGTGCACTTTTCCATGACGACAGGGATGGTCGTCGCGGCCAGCAGGAACTTTTTATTGTTCTCCGTCACCACCTCATCATAGTAAGCTTCTCCCCCCAAGATCTTCTTAACCGCCCTTTGCTCAAAGCCTTCTTTCGGGGCATTGCTCGGTTCGTAAGGATCGCCGGTAGCATCTAGGAGTCGAACCTCGTGCCACCCTTTTTCCTTCACAGCTGCGAACAACGCTTTAAATGCGCTTCCCGCAGGTAAAGATTCCTTGCCGGTAACGTAGTGAGTTGTCACGAGAACGATGGCCGTCTTGTAGATGTCGTCCAGCATACGCACTTCGCGACGAGTTCGTTCGGTGGCCGGATCTTTAGCCACTTGGTATGCATCCGCTCGGTTCGTGCTTTGAGAAATCGCCCCCCAAGCAAACGCCAAAACTGCTCCGCCGAACGCTATGGCTAAGAATTTCGACTTGATCGCAACTTTCATACTAACCTTCCTCCATTGCTCGAAATTGTTGTCCTGATTTCGTCACCGTCGACGAGAATCAGAAATCGGACTAAATTATCCACTTTAGGCTAGCGGCATCGAAACAGGATGTCAATGTCCTGTTTTAAGACGGAGGATGAACCATGTTTTCACAGACGGTCGAGTACGCCTTGCGCGCTGTCGTGCATTTAGCGATGAAAGCACCGGAACCGCAAACCACGGCGATGATTTCTGAAGCCACGCGTGTCCCAGTTGCATATTTGTCCAAGGTTTTGCAGGGTCTTCGGGCAAAAGAAATTGTCTCTCTACGACGTGGCATCGGGGGCGGTGTGTCGCTGGCCCACAGTCCGCGGGCGCTTTCGATTCTCGATATCGTCAATGCGGTCGAGCCCATCGGTCGAATCAAAACGTGTCCTTTAGAACTTAAATCACACGGCAAGCGTCTCTGTTCGCTGCACAGTCGCATGGACGAATCGCTGGCCCATATGGAACGAGCGTTTTCGGCCACTACCCTCCAAGAGTTGTTGGAGGATCGCAATCCGAGTGTTCCCCTTTGCGACAAGCCGAATCATTCAACGCATGCGCACGTCGATTGATTGCCCGTTAAATCCGTTACAATTGTTAATTCCATGGGGACCGGAAATAGAGCATGTAGGCAATCTTTTTTTGCGAGATCTAATTTGTTGCAAATTCCAACGTGTTGGGATGTTTTGGTAGGTTGAATGGACTCCGTTGATCAAAATGAAGCTTAGTTCGGATCAACTCCATCATCCAATGAGCCAGCCACTATGCTCTGCAAAATGAACTCGATTCTGTCTTTTAGTTTGACATGCGCACTGGTCGTTGCCATTTGCTCTTGGACTTGTTTTGCGCAGGAACAGCCGGCAGAGTCCAATTTAAATCCCGCATCGAAACCTTCTGCACGAGCCAAAAGCCCCGCGAAGAAAAACAAATCGACGGAACCAGCCGAAGAAATGGTTGAAACCGCCGGCATCCAGCTATCGGACCCGCGAAAAATCGAAATGCAATTCGGGATGCGTTTCTTTTCGAACGACAATTACTGCACCAACTTGCACGCCACCATTCCGTTCCCGTTGGATTGGCCCGAGCAATCTATCAAAATACTCAATAGCGAGATACCTCCTCAAGTTCGTTGGAGTTGGCGAGATTTGCCGGGGATCGCAAAGCAGCCCGCGTTGGTACGTCAATTGGTCATGGATATTCCGGCGCTCAATCCCAATGATCAATTGAACCTGTTGGTGAATGTCGAGGTCGAAAAACACTTCATCAACCCACCGCCTGATACGACGTTGTTTTCTATCCCGAAGACGATTCCGGCCGAGTTCAATTGGTTTATGAAATCGAGCCCGTACATCGATATCGAAATTGGGGAGATCAAGCGAGTGGCGAAACAGGTTGCAACCGAGGAACCTAAGACTGCATGGGAACAAGTGGAAAAGCTGTACGATTGGGTTCGCACCAACATTCAATATCGCAAGGGCGATCTGCGTCAAATTAAAGAGGCCCTCAAAGACAAACACGGAGATTGCGAAGAGATGACCGGTATCTTTGTCGCGCTTTGCAGGGCAAGCAAAATACCCGCGCGATGCGTTTGGATTCCCCAACATTGCTACCCCGAATTCTATCTGGTGGATCCTCAAGGCCAGGGGCATTGGTTTCCATGCCAGGTCGCTGGGGATCGCCAGTTCGGCCAAATGCACGACTATCGGCCCATCCTTCAAAAAGGAGATCGGTTCAAAGTTCCAGAGGAGCAAGCGGTTCAACGCTATGTAACGACATCGTTCAAGTGCAGTCAACGGCCAAGCCGGCCGGGGCTCAATCCAAGTGTGGAAGAAGTGCAGGATTTAGGTCCACTCAAAGCCGAACTTGCCGCACTCGAGCAAGCTGGGCCTCCACCGCAAATTCCGGATCCGAATCCTTAGTCTTCGTTTTCTAACTCTCACGCGATTCATCGATCGATGACGACTGAACCAGACAAACGTCCCGGAGTAACTCAGCCAATTTCACTCGAAGGTACGTCGTCGGTCAACGATTTTTCGGTCCACCACCAAACCGGTGACCAAGACAAGAACGCACCCTTGCCGCTTCTCGGCGAGTATCTAATCGAACAAAAAATCGGCGCAGGCGGGATGGGGCAGGTCTTTCGCGCACGCCATCGAACGATGGATCGAGAGGTGGCAATCAAGGTGTTGCCCCGTTCTCTTTCGGAGGATTCAGCGGCCATCGAACGCTTCTACACCGAAGTGCGAGCGACCGCCAAATTGATGCATCCCAACATCGTCACTGCGTTTGACGCGGGCTGCTATCGCGCTGGAGGTTCGCCAGTTCATTACTTAGTCATGGAGTTGATTCATGGTGAAGTGCTTTCGGATCGGGTAGCAAGGTCTGGCCCGATTAACACCCAAGAGGCCATCGACGTCCTAAAGCAGTCTGCTTTTGCTCTTGAATATGCGCACAACCTGGGCATCGTCCACCGAGATATCAAGCCGAGCAACATGATGTTCGCCTCCAACGGTACCCTGAAAATCTTGGACTTCGGGTTGGCGGTGCTTCGAGATCACATGGAACTCTCTCAAACGAATCGGTCGCAACTCATTGGGACTGTCGAGTTCATGTCGCCGGAACAGATCAACGCCCCTGAGACGGTCGACCATCGCTGCGACCTGTATTCGCTCGGGGCTACTCTCTATTTCTTGTTAATTGGGCGACCGATGTTTCAAGGAGAGGCCGTCCAAACCGCACTTGCGCAACTGAATCGACAACCTCAACCACTTTACGAGATTCGAGGTGACATTGACATCCGACTCGACTCCGTCTTTCAATCTTTGGTGGAGAAAAATCCCGCCCATCGATGTCAATCCGCAACGGAGCTTCTCGAGAAATTGCTCCGTCTCAACTTGATTGAGCCACCTGCTCCCCAAGTACGCACCAACCATGCAGCAGGTCGATTGCCCAAATTGGGATTCGAGTTGCCTACCAACCGCGGAATAGGCAAATCCACCTCGCATCGCACATTCGCAGCTGTCGGCATTGAATTGGGGATGATGCACTCGCGTGTGAGCTTCGTGAATCAAGAGCATAAGATCGAAGAAATTCCTGTGGACGGAGAGTCCGCCGAATTGCGCAACATGCTTTTTAGCGAGGGAGAGACGGTTTCGGTGGGTGCGAGCGCCAGCGAGCAACGCGCCGCCAAGCCTCACCAAATTTTTTACGCAGCGCAACGGTGGTACGGATTGCCGCTTTTGGAACGTCCCTTCGGCGGTCGGCAGGTTCCACCCGAAGTCTTGGTTGCTTGCGTCATTCGCGAATTGACCGTTGCGGCCAAATCCATGCTACCCAACGCTTCGCACGCCGTGGTTACCGTGCCTGCTTGCTACGACCAAATGCATCGCTTGAGCACCAAGACTGCTGCTGCCATCGCCGGCTTGGAAGTTTTGCAATTGCTCGACAAGCCACTTGCCGCTGCTTTGGCGTACTGCGAAATCGATTCCAAACTTGCGCACGCTTCGGTCGACAAGCAGGATTATCGCAAGACCATGTTGGTTGCCATGCTAACCGGTGCGGCTTGCGAAGTCTCAGTTGTAAGGGCCGATGGACTGACGATTCAAATGCTCGCTTCGGTCGGCGATTGGAAACGTGGCAGCATGCGTTGGCACGACCGGGCCGCCAAACGCCTCGCATCGGAGGTCGAAACGAAATTCGGCAAGAGCGTACGAGAAGACATCAACACCGCCTCTCGGCTTCAACGGACGATCGAACGAGTGTTTGATCGTTTGCGTTCGTCTGCGGTCGTCCCATTTGTGTTTGAGGTCCCTGGTGGCAAAATCGAACACCAAGTCGATCGCGAGCGATTGCAGGATTGGGTTGGGGAAATGGAGGGAGACTGCCAAGCCTTCGCGATCGAAGCCATCCAACGAGCCAAGATCAATCCAACCGAAATCGACACGATCTTATTGATCGGCGACTTGATCTGGATGCCTACCATCCAACGCCAACTGGCCGCAATCATTGGCAACCATGCGACCGTCGTCACGCAAAAGCCGAGCGATTTGGCAAGGGGAGCGGCCATTCAAGCTCACTACTTGATGCCACCCATCGATCCCCAGGCAACTTTGGCCCATGCTGCGACCTCATATGACTTGGGAGTGATCATTCAGGACGACGAGCAGCGCATGGGGATGCCCAAGGTTTTGATCGCCAAGGACACCGCAGTGCCAGCCCAAAGCAGTCGCACGCTCCGCTTTTCGAAACAGGGTCACCGCCAACCGGTTCTGCAATTCGTTGAAAGCTCAAGGCTAGGAGCGAACAACTGGAGTCGACTTGGCAAGATAGATTTGGCGACGGTTTTTCCAACACGTGAAAGCTCGGATCCGTTGCAATTGCGGATCGAAGTGGACGAGAGCGGGGTTTGGAGCAGCTCGTTATCATGGCTGGCAGGAAACAAACAGGTTCCAATTCCACTCTTGACGGAGCCGCTGATGGACATCGTCTCCACCAAACGATGGCGAGACTGGCTCGAATCACTAATGTTGTGCAACGCAAAGTAATCCAGCGACGCGACGTTTCTTTGCTCACGAAGAGCGGATGGGGAGGGAGTCGAACAGCCAACAGTTTCGCTGGGAAATCTCGATATTTCAAGTGAGGCGGCACGAAAAGCGGCACGATCGCCCGTGGAGGTGCTTTTGCTTGAACTTTGGATGGCCGCTACTGACTCGGCTAGGATGAAGGCCTTGGAGATACTTCAGACGAATCGTTCAGATGACAACACCTGACGATTCCTGTCCCTATGTGTCCTTGTTTAAGGCTCATCACTCGTCTGTCATCTTCACTGGCGCGGGCGGAAAGTGCTCCACGTGGCAATCTCCCGTGCGCCCAAAATAGATGACGCGGCGACCAGTAATTTGAACAAAGTACCCAACGCACCCTGCGGACATCGTCTTTCGGATGAAATCGAGGTACGTGTGCTCGTTTCGCTGACTTTGGCGAACGGCGGCCTCCACTGATGTGGTTGAGAATTCAACAGCGATTTGGTGAGAAGGATGGGGCGTAGGAATGACCACTGACTCGCCCTCCCGAGGGTAGTAGGTGATTTCCTGACGGCTGTAGTCGGCATGATATCGCTCGATGCCGATTTCGGCGAGTTTCCCAACGATGTCAGGAAATGCAACTTCTCCACTTAAGGCTCCTATCGCACACTCTTGAATAACTCGTATCGATTCTGCGTTCATGAATTCTCCATTGTTTTGATTGACCTGAATCTCAACTAACTGGCAAGCCTTTCCACTCGTGCTGCCGGACAATGCCTTGGAGCAAGCTAACTAACCACGCCTTATCTTTTGGCTTCAGGTGGCCGAAAAACTGGTGATCGTTCTCGTCAGCAAGCTGAGCCAGGACAGGCACCAGCCGCTTTCCTGCTGGCGTGAGTTCCACTGTTTGGTAGCGTTGGTCACCTTCTGCTGTGGAGCGCAGCGCCAGCTTCTTTCGGCAAAGTCGCTCGACAAGCTTCGACACTGCGCCTCGCGTCATCCCAAGAGTTTTCGCAAGCTGACTAGGGTTTGCAGGACCTGCGTCAAGCATTTCCCTGAGAAGAACCCATTCAGCTACAGTTGCGCCTTTAGCCTCGACCTTTTGTGCGAAAGCGTGAGAAACATGGTTGGAGACGTACCGTAGCCAGTAACCTGCGTGGTCATCCAAAGTACTTGTCGATTTTTTTGCTGCCATTTCATCTCCAGTGGTTTCCTAGGAAACTATATGGAGGGGCCGAGCAGATGTCAACAAGGGAATGCGGAACAGATCATTCTCTACAACCCCCGCGACAGATCCCAAAATTTCCAAATGTTTGAGACTGCTCTGCGGCCAGAGTAAGCGACAGGAATGTCGTTTTTGGCACATCTCACCGCTGCCAAGCAACTCCGTGGCAGTTCCATG
>JBEBHM010000880.1:0-3295 GCA_040080875.1 Pirellula sp. | reverse complement strand
AACGAGGAAACACAAGAAGCCTATTGGGAGCTACAGAAGTTTATCGTTCTGGCTCTTAAAGCGAACCCGAATGTGCTGGAGTGTCTCTATTCGCCAATTGTATAATTTGCGACACCCTTGGCCGACGAACTACTTGCGATGCGCGAATCGTTCTTGTCCAAGCTGGTGTTTCTTCGTTGTCGGCCTACATTCGCGATGCGAAAATACGAACTAGCCATGACTCAGTTGGTGTTTGGGTCACCATTACGGATCCGGCGGTCGCCTTGAGGGCCGACCGATTTCTCGGCCACGAACTGAGACATTCTCCTGAACGGCACCTGGCGGAGTTAACATTCGGGAAACTTACGTCATCGTTGGGGTTCTGAAGGCGCAGAATCGCAGGCATTTTGGGGGATTCCGCACGGTGCGAAATGCTCCGAGACTTCGTTTCCAGTTGGTCGGCACTTTCAGAACACTCTCTGCCAACTTCAGTAACGACCTACGTCTACTTCGACCCTTGCGACAAGGCTTGTTGGACAAAGTCTAATCCAACGTAGTCGCTCCATTGTCGAATCAACTGTTGGGCGACCGGGCCCATTTGGCCGTGGTGGATCGACCTGTTTTCGATCGAGCTGGCCCACCAAATGCCGCCGCTCGATCCAGTCAAGATAATTTCATCCGCTTGCTCGATGTCCGCTTGACTGATCGCACTGAATTCAATGAATTGTCCCGATTGCTTAACCAATCTCTCGATGGCCTGCAACGTGCACCCAAAGAGTATCTCGTCTCTCTCTGGCGAAACGATCTGTCCGGACGGTGTCACGATCAAAATATTGGCCACCGAAGTGTCCGCAACGGTTCCACGCACCGTTCTCAACAATTCGAGCGAATATGGATTTTTCTCGTCGCGATCCAATTGCGACAGCGCATACGGAAGCCGACTGCGGCTCTTGACCTGCGTCGGCCAACACTGCGACGGTACGGTACGGTACCCTCCATAAACCAGCGGCGTTCCCAATCGATACCAATGCGCTAACTTGCGGTATGGCAACGGGCTGACGTGGATCTTGCATGTTGGTCGCAAACCATACTGTTCGTCACCCAAGTCGGCTTCGCCAGGCGATAACAAAACGACGATGCTGACATCGCATGCTTGGTCAACGAGCTCTCGATTCGCATGCAGCAATGTTTGGCAAAGACCCTCAAGGCCTGCCATGTCGAATGGGACATTCATTCGGAACAATTGCGCACCGCGCTGAATTCGTTCGAACCGATCCACAAGATCGATGAGCTTGCCCCCATACGTCCTGAACCGTTCCACCAGGATAGCGCCATAAAGTGCCCCGACATCCTGAATGGACCATGACAGATTATGGAATTGGACCAACTCGAATCGACAAGTGTTGGGATTCCAGGTCAAAGCTTGGGAATCACGGAACGATGCAAGCATTCGGTTGCGTCTCGGAGGATTCGTTCCATAACAGGTGTCGAACTAAAAGTCGGAAATAAGGGCACTGGCCATAATAACTTCGTTCCGAATGTGTTGTTCCTATCACGCCCCCGCAATCGTATTGTCGTATTCGCGATTGCCCAGTCAATGGTGACGCAGCCACTGGGTTGGAGACGGCCTCGAAGCCGGCAAAACCCGCTGCCACTGGCCGTACAAGACGGTCGAGGAACCGGTATCGCCTCAAGATCGGGTCACGGGAATTGTACAAATTGATCAGCGATTCGACATGAGTCAAAGCTAAGCCATGCCGACCGTTCGATTCGATCCAATTGCGATCGATGGCGGGCGCAACCAAACCGATGCGATATTGGAGCGATTGCCCGGAATCGGGGAAAGGGCTGCGAGCGAAACCTGGAATCGCGCCGCCCGCGTCCAAATGCAATCCACCTGTTACGGAACGGGCACCATACGAAAAGCCTAAAATGCTCAATTGCGGTTGATCCCTGAGTCGACTTAAAATCCATGCCACGTAAAGCGATTCGCACTCGGCCGACTCCGCATTGGCCACCGCATCTCGCAACGGTTTCTTTTCACGTTGGCTCGGCCATGAAAGCATGATCAACCGATAAGGCCGGTCGGCCTGCTGACGCAAATAACCATCCAGAATGC
This sequence comes from Pirellula sp., assembly GCA_040080875.1. Taxonomy (GTDB): domain Bacteria; phylum Planctomycetota; class Planctomycetia; order Pirellulales; family Pirellulaceae; genus JBKCUI01. The sequence goes on along the minus strand of JBEBHM010000880.1, from coordinate 1,197 downwards.
GCACTCGTTCCAGTGCGTTGTTGCGTTCCATGAAATTTCCATGGACGTAAAGGATCGGAAGTACCGAAATCCCCTCGCTTGGCAAGACATCTTCGACACTGGTTCGTAGCCATCCATTTCCCACCCATCGATTGACCTCGACGCATGGGTTTTCGAATGGGATTGATCGAAATTTGTCGGGCAAATGCCTAGTCGAAATTTCATATATTTCGGATTGCGAACCTGTCAATTCCTCCGCGCGCACGTTCGCCAAGCTGGTCAATAACCAAACGCAAACGAATATTCGAGACGGCGAACATGTCGTCGTTGGGCGAGTGAAGAGAAAGGAAATGAGTTGTCGCATAGGAACAAAACCTAACTAACCCAGCGCATGGTAAGCGATGCAAACTGATATCGTCTAACGAATGGATTCGGTCGACGCAATCTGTGGTTGACCGATACAGAGCATAAGGCCAGGGCATGGTCTTTCGTTACATTCACTGCATTGGTTAAGAACCAAGCTTGCGCCGACCGCATGTCCCGATCAATCAAACAACTCTACACGCAGCTAGGGTGCGAGCCTTAGGAAAAGTCTAACGGTTGCGAAAAATCTTCCGAGTTCGTTTGCATAACCGGAATGGTGTCGTAGAGTTGTGCGGAAAAATGTGCACCGATGCCGGGAGTCACACGAACACTAAGGGGAAACGGGAATGAAGCGAACAACATTGATCTCAGCTAGCTTGTTGCTGGCTTTCGCAGGATGCACATGCGGGGGTTGGAGACCAAATCTATTTTCACGACTGAGCGACCGCTTTCACGGTGCCAGCAACGTGGGTGAGCCTTGCGACGCGGGATGCCACACAGCTCCCATGGCCGCCCCTATGGCGACCGCCGGCTGCGAGTCATGCGGCAATGCAACCAGCGCCCACTACGGTGGATACGAAGGTCAGATCATCGATTCGTACGAAGGCGTACCGGTGGGTGCTGTCAATTCCATGCCAAGTGGAGTGTACACGAGCCCGACTTACCCATCCGCCACGTCGGTTCCAGGCGTTCGAATGGGTTCAGAGACCGTTCGACCAAAACCAGCCAACTAGTTTTTTTGCAGAATGTCTTAGGCGTTGACTCTCATGTAGACGCGTCGCTCCGCGACGCGTCTGGTCAACGCGACTGCGGGACTGCGACGCGACTGCGGGACTGCACCGTCGCGGAGCGACG
>JBEBHM010000197.1:0-12369 GCA_040080875.1 Pirellula sp. | reverse complement strand
CACAAGAAGCCTCGACATCGATCGCGATCCACGTCGCCACCGATCGAAAAGATGCAATTTATCAAGTTGGAGAGACGGCCACTTTTTCAATCGAAGTAACCACAGAAGGCAAGCCGCTGACGGAGGGATCCATCACTTGCGTTCTCTCCAAGGATGGTGTGCAACCGCAGCCAGCTCAAGTCGTCGAGTTGAAAAACGGACGAGCGGTAGTGACTGGGAAACTTGATGAACCTGGTTTTCTTTTGCTCCGCGCAACGCTTGGTAAGACATCCTCGATGGCGTCGGCAGGTTATGATCCGTTGTCGATAAAGCCGAGCATGAATGTGCCGGACGATTTTGATCAATTTTGGGCGACGCAAAAATCCTCACTTGCCGTAATTCCAATCCAATCGCGACTAACACCGGTCAAGTCTCCCACGAACGGCGTCGATACGTTCGACGTACAAGTCGATTGTCTTGGGGCTCCTGTTTCAGGCTATTTTGGCAAACCACAAAATGCCAAGCCGAAATCCCTCCCGGCGATTTTGTTTGTCCACGGAGCTGGCGTACGCAGTGCGAGTCTCGGCAGTACCAATTGGGCCATTCAGGAAGGTGGCATGTTGGCGATGGATATCAACGCGCACGGAATTCCAAATGGAAATCCGGCAGAATTCTACGAACAACTGAGTGCTGGCGAATTGAAAGACTATCGAAGCTTGGGACGAGAGGATCGCGAAACGTGCTACTTCAAAGGGATGTTTCTCAGGTTGATTCGGGCCATCGACTTTCTGACGCAACAACCCGAATGGGACGGCAAGACACTCATTGTCTTTGGCAGTAGCCAAGGAGGTTATCAAGCATTTGCCGCCGCAGGACTCGACCCTCGCGTGAGCTTCATGTGCGCTGGCGTACCCGCTGGATGTGATCATACCGGCGCGTCCGCAAATCGGATCAACGGTTGGCCAAAAATGGTTCCGACCGATGCATCGGGCAAACCGAACCCGCAAGCGGAAATGACTGCACGATACTTCGATTGCGTCAACTTCGCCACGAGAGCAAAGTGCAAAGGAGCTGTGGTGACCGTTGGCTTCATCGACACGACTTGCCCGCCGACCAGCGTCTACGCTGCTTACAACGCTCTTGGTATTACCAAGTCGATTCACACAGATGTTTTGGCAGGCCATACGAGCACGCCGGCTGCCAGCAAATTCATGCAAGAGGCCGCCAAACTACATATTCGCGAAAAAGAGTAAAGCGAAAGGCTCAAGGTCCCTCAACCCTCAACCCACAACCCCCTCAACCCTTAAACCTTGAGTTGAGGGGTGCATTCGCAAACTTGAGTTCTAATATGTTGCGATTTGCCTTTGCAGTGTTCCTCTCGTTCACATCACTCTTTCTAAATGCCAACGCAGAGTCAGAACGACGTCCCAACATCCTTTGGTTGGTGGGGGAAAACCTAAGTCACGATCTTGGGTGCTACGGAGCAAAAAATGTAAAGACACCTTATCTGGATGATCTCGCAGCACTGGGTGTTCGTTTTACTCGGGTTTTTGCCACGAATCCAGCATGTGCACCAAGCCGCTCCGCTTTCTTTACTGGCATGTACCAAACCACCACCGATACGCAAGCAATGCGTTCCCATCGGAACGATGATTTCCGGTTGCCAACGGGAGTGAAACCCATAACGCACCGTTTACGAGACGAGGGTTACTATACCGCGAATATCAAGACGGTCGCAGGCCGGAGCGTTGGCACGGGCAAGCTGGATTTGAATTTTGTCAACGAAGGGCCGATTTACCACGATCACTCGGGAGACTGGAGCATGCTCAAACAGCATCAGCCGTTCTTCGCGGTCGTCAATGCGGAGGAATCCGAATACGATATTTACGATCGCAAGAGCGCAACCAAGGATCGGGTTGAGTGGGTTGGTGAACGGGAACATGCTCAACATGCAACGCCAGATAATGTCACACCACCACCTTACTATCCAGATCATCCCGTGGTTCGTCAGGAATGGTCTCGCTATTTGAACTCCGTTTCTGGCATGGACCTTCGTTTCGGAAAAGTAATTGATCAGCTGCGAGCCGACGGTCTAGAGGACAATACGATCATCCTGTTCTTCGGAGATAACGGTCGTCTGGAACCCAGAGGCATACATTGGTGCTACGACAATGGATTGCGAGTTCCAATGATTATCAAATGGCCGAAAAATTTCCCAACGCCTTCGCCATACAATCCAGGAACCGTTGATGATCGGGTGCTCAGTTTGATTGATGTTACCGCCACAACGCTTGCGTTGGTTGGCATTGCACGTCCTCCACTCATGCAGGGGCGAGTTTTCTTGGGTGACCAGCGGGATGCAGCTCAGCGACAATTCGCTTTTGCCGCTCGCGACCGCATCGACGAAACCGTTCAACGAATTCGATCCGTGCACGATGATCGATACCACTTGATACGTACCCTATCGACGGGCCCCACGTTTGCTTCTATGAATAGATACAAGGAGAAGTGCTTTCTGATTTTACCCGTCATGCGTGCAATGCACGCGCGAGGCGATCTTCGCGGTCCAGCACTCGAATTGATGCAGCGAGTGGGCCCGTGCGAAGAGCTCTACGATACGCAACTAGACCCACATGAAGTCGATAATCTCGTGCTTTCAAACCGCCCAGAACATCTATCTGCCTTGACCCGACTCCGTTCAGCACTTGATACTTGGTTGGTCGAAACAGGTGACCGAGGTGCGATTCCTGAGCCTGCATCGTTACTTCCTTCGGTTATTGTCGAAATGGACAAATGGTTTGGCACGCCCACATGGGCTCGATAGAAATTGTTACTTCCTCAACTAGGAGAATTCGATGCAACTCAAGTTTTTAATTGCGACAGTACTCTTCACTGCTTCGGCTCTCGGCAGGTCTGCAATGGCTGGCGACAACGAACTGACCAAAGAAGAAAAGCAAGCTGGTTGGACGTTGCTCTTTAACGGCAAGGATTTGACTGGCTGGAAATGCAATAATGGCAAGCCGATCGCAGCACCCATCGAAAACGAATCGCTTGTACCTTACCAATCGGGCGGCTACATCATCATTTACGACAAGCCATTTGCCGATTTCGTTTTGAAATGCGACGTTCGCTGGGAAGATCCTCGTTGCAATTCTGGCATTTTCTTTCGAGTCGAAGATCCGAAGAACCCGGTCAACACGGGCTTCGAGATTCAAGTGATGAGCGGTACGAAAACGGGCAAGCATCAATTCGGTGCGATATACGACTTGGTCGCCAACAGCAAGAATGCAGGTAAGGAAACGGGCCAATGGAACTCAATTGAAATAACCTGCCGCGGCCCATTGATGAACGTCAAGGTTAATGACGAAGAAGTCTCAAAGATTAATTGCGACGAGTTCGACAAGCCTGGAGTCTGCCCTGACGGAGAGAAACACAAGTACAAGCTCGATGGCAAGCCGCGATCGGTTCGTGACTTTGCACGCACAGGCTATCTAGGTTTTCAGGATCATGGCCACAAGGTTTGGTACAAGAATGTCAAGCTTTTAGAGCTAAATCAAAAGAATTGAGCCAAGCACCGGATCGCACGGATCTCAGTGCGTCTTCAAGGCTAACCATTGGGGTAGTGGAGGTCGTTAAACCTCCCAGATCACCGAGATCTCTAACAAGATCCACTATCTTCAACCCCTAAAAAACGAATGAAGACGCACTCGGCGCAATTGTTCGCGGCGACTCTTGTATATATTGAACGGACTGTACGCATTCTTTCGCTAAACGAGAGTGACATCCAGTTCATCGAGCGATAGCGTTTTCGTTGAACAAAACCGACATTTATTCCACCATCAATACCAAAAGGATAAATCATGAATTTGAGAGCTTTCATCTTTTGCGCCTTGGCTTGCTCCTTTTTGACGAGTCATTGCCTCGCAGCGGACGTTGTCAAACTAAGTCGCTCGGAAAATTCTGTAGCAGTTACGGTCAACGGAAAAGAATTTACGACGTTTCTCTATTCAAAGAATCTTCCCAAACCTTATTTCTTTCCCGTCAAGGCAGCGGACAATGCGTTGATCACACGTCCGATCGTCGGCGAAGATTACAAGGGTGATCACCCCCATCACAAAGGAATCTGGGTTTCGGTCGACGAAATCAACGAGATTAAGTTCTGGGCTGAAAAAGGGAAAATCGAGAACCGAGGAGTTGAATTGGTTGCCGCCGAGGCAAATCCTGCGATCTTGCGGGTCACGAATCACTGGCTCGATGAAAAAGGAGTCGACGTCTTGATCGAAACCACGACGATCTCTATCTTTGCCAATCGAATGCTCACCTACGACATCCGCTTCAAGATGGTTAGTGGCGACGTCAACTTCAAAGATACCAAAGAAGGCCTATTGGGCTTTCGTCTTGCGGAATCACAACGCGAAGACAAAGGGGGCGGAAAGGTGATCAACGCTGACGGCAAACAAGGTACCAAAGAGTGTTGGGGACAGCGTTCGGCATGGGTCGACTATACGGGACCAGTCGACGGGAAAGAATATGGAGTGACGATCTTTGATCATCCAGGAAACTTTCGTCCGAGCAGATACCACGTTCGAAACTACGGGCTCTTCTCGCTAAGTCCTTTCGGTGAAGCTGCCTATACGAACGGCAAGGAACCGGCAGTCAACGATGTGTTCAAGAAGGATAGTGAAGTCCGTTTACGATACGCCATTTATTTTCATGACGGCGTGGTTTCGCCGAGTGAACTCAATGCATTGGCCGCGAAATTCACGAGCGGCAAATAACTGAAATGACCATGCCGACATCCAAGCCAGCCGAATCACTCGAAGCGGTTGCGGTTTCCATGACTCCGCAACAAAGGTTTGATGAGTATCTCCAGAGCAAGGGACTGAGGAACACCGAGCAGCGCAAGTACTTGATCGAACAAGTTTTCAATCGTCACGAGCATTTCGATGCAGACCAATTGATCGATCAGTTGCCGTCCAAGGGGCAGCCCAACTATGTGTCGCGGCCGACCGTGTATCGTACGTTGCGAGAATTTGTCGACGCGGGACTTCTGAATCGTTTCGAGTTGGACGGACGCAGCGTTTATGAACATGACTACGGCTACCCTCAGCATGATCATTTGTACTGTACCAAATGTCGCAAGCTAATCGAGTTTACAAGCGACGAGATCGTTCAGATCCGTGAGGCCGTTGCAAAGTCTCACCGATTCCGTGCCAGGGACCATCGCTTTATCATTCATGGAGTATGCGATGAATGCGCCAAGTTGCGATCGCGAGACCGTCGTCAAAATCGGGTCTAAGGGGTCTATGGGGCTACGTTGAGACGGGGCTTTCGAGTCCGAATCAATTCGCTTTCGTAAGCCTCCCGAACCACTGTTTGGATCGCGGGCGATCCTTCTTCGAAGATGTGCAATTCCAGAGTTATTTCGTCCCCTTGTTTCGACTTCAAGTAGCTGCTCAAGGATTTCCGATCCGATCGGTCGAGGTGTTTTGTGAGTCGGGTTTTGAGGTTGTTGGACTGGCCGATGTAAAGGTACCCAGACTCGTCGCGAAAAATATAGACACCGGGGTTAGTGGGCAGACTAAGAAGCGCTGCTTCCGCTTGCGAGACGCTCATGGATTGTATCGTTCGTTTCCAATCGACGACGCGAGCAAGCAATTCCGGTTGCAGTCGTCGGGACTTGCGCAGTTGCAACGCAGCCTTGCGAACGGCATAGCCATCGGCATTGGCGTCAATCTCCAAGGCCAATTGATCGAACCGCTTTAACGCATCCGGATCGACGAGCCACTGGTCTACGTTCAAGTTGTACTTGTCCACCATCTGTCGCGAAGCGATTTCGGCGATCGGGTGCCAGGCCTCGAGATCAGCCCGCGATCGTTGGGTGGACTTCAATGGGAGCTTACCTGCCTTGCGAATTTGAACGAGCCGTTCGAAAAGTTGCTTGTCGCTGAATTTTTTTTGAAGGAGCGTTTCCTGCAGCGCACATTGATGCATGAAATTGGCACGAAGCTCGTCCTGCAACAGCAATTCGTCGACACTCCAGCCGTCGCTGGCTTTTTCAAACGCAATTCGAATGGCCTCGTCGGTTGTGGGTGGAGTCGATTCTTGAGACCAAGCATAGGTATTGGAGAACGTGACTGCACATTCGACTCCGAAAAACAGTGCTGCGATGCAGATCAACCAGCGCGTGGAGTATGCTTCCAGATTGTGTGAGGGTTTAATATTCGCTTTCATTTTGTGCCGCTCGGTAAATCAGGCTTTGTAGCTAGCGATCCTCGCGCACCAGTTGGACGAGCGGACGAGCCAACTGGGGGCGGGCCTCATCGGTTGCGAAGGATGTAACGATTTTGGATGCATGCCTCCGATTTCATGGAATTGTCGAAGGATATCATGACACGTTTTCCCGTCCAAACAAAGCCGCAAAATGCTCGGCGGTCTGGCGTGCTTGCCGAATGCACTGGGGTATACCGACACCTTCGTAAGCGTTCCCAGCCAATCGAAGCGTCGGTTCCTGTTCGAGCGACTTGTGAATGGACGCTACCAACTCACGATGTCCGACCAAGTATTGAGGCATCGATTCATTCCATCGAACAAGTGACTGCCAGCGAGGCAAACTGTTTGCACCTAGCAGTTCGAGTACTTCTTTTCGAGCGATCGCCAACAGTTGTTCATCGCTCTTGTCCAATATCTCGGGCCGCACGGCCCCGCCGAAAAAGACTCTCGCCAATACGATATCATCCGGACAGCGTCCGTCGTACTTTTCGCTGGACAGACTGATTGCCAAGCAATCGCGACGTTCGATCGAGGGAACCACAATCCCGAAGCAAAGCGAATCGTTGCGGATTTCTTTTTTGTTGATTGCCAGCACCGCAACCGCCGACGAAGCGTAGGGAATGCGCTCGAGCAATAAGGCCAAATTGGAATGCGATGTTTTGAGCAATTTGGCGGCGGCAAGCGAGGAGAGTGCCAAGCAAACGGCATCGAAGTTGTGAGTTTCAATTTTAGGATCGGACGATGCCAGCCCGGAGGTGACTGCCCAGGAGCCGTCCGCATTTTTGTGAATTTGTCGGACATGGCGTTCAAGCATCCACTCGCACTTTAAGTCTTCTTTAATTCGATGGAGCCACCAACTCATGCCTCGTTTCGGTGCGAGAAACTGATCGTAACGAGCTCCGGTAGCAATTCGTGCGGAGCGTTCGAGTCGGCTGTCGTTCTTGCGTTTTGCCAGTGCAGCTCGGATCAAGCCTCCGTGTTCGCGTTCCATGGCCACAAACTGTGGCATCGCTGCCGACATACTCAACGTCTCTGCGCGCGCTGTAAAGATTCCACCGACGATTGGCTCGATGAGCCGATCAAAACATTCTCGTCCGAGCCGTCGTACAGCAAAGGACTCAACGCTTTCATCGTCGTCGGTCATCTTCGGCTTGATAAAGTATTCGGCAAGCAATCTTAATCGGCCGGAAACGCTAAGGGTTTTCGTGGTCAAGATGCTGGAAAGTCGCGTGGGTTGCATCAATGCAAAACCGTTGGGAATAGGGACGACTTTTCCGTCGCGAACGACTTGGGCTAGACGATGATCCAGTTTTGGCGATATGAATTCGTCTCGGATTCCCATGTCTTGGACCATGCGCAGCGCGTCTGGCACGAGGGTTGCGAATCCGTCTGCGCCCAGCTCGACAAGATAGGGGGACTCCGTGCGAGTCTGGATAACGCCGCCGACATGTGAATTCAAGTCAAAGACGGTGGCCGATGCGTGAGGCAAAAGTCTTTGTAGGTACCAGGCGGTTGCAAGCCCGCTGATTCCGGCTCCAATGATGGCAATTCTCATAAAAAGGTGTCCGGTACCGTTTATCGTCAATCGGCACATTCTTGTAAGGATGCGTGGTCGCTAGGGATTCCCTTTGCGAGTAACCTCGCCAACTCTTCAGCAACCAAAGCTCTGCTTCGGCTCTCGTGTGCTTGAAACGCAAAATAAACGCCACCGGCCAGGAAAAAGATTAATGAGCCGATCAGGATGGAAGCGACCAAAGCGCAGCTGCCAAAGCCCCACAGTTTCCCCTTGTCAGTCAAGACAGGTTCTTTGCGTCTTGCCACAGTATGGCTCGTCTTGTTCTAGAGAAAAATTCGGGGACTTCCGGCGACACTGTGCATTGTAGAGGCATGAGAAAAAAGGGGGCAGGTCCTTCCCACATTCTTCTCGAGTTTCTGGAAGAGAGATACTATCGGGCGTTGGGAGCACTCGCCACCGACTAGCCAACCAAGCCGTGCAACCATCGACACAAGTGTCCGTGAACGGAAGGCTGGTCGGATAGCCTTTGCAAAACAACCAACAACTCGATCCTCGCCTGCCCCATTGAGCTTGCTCGCTGGACGGAATGACTTTTCCAGCTAACAATTCTCCCCATCTCAAGGATGCCACAACGGCTAACACCTTAGTATCAACACAAAGCCAACTCCCTCCCCTATAATTCTAGTTTTCAGTGGAGTTCATTGATGTTGCGAAGGATACTTTGCGTTTGGATGTCGATGGTTGGGATCGTTGGGATGACTGTTACGGCACAATCCCAGGAATTGCACTTCTCTGCAACGGGCTGTGGACCTTATGCACCGGACGAGGAGCCGCTTATGATCCGGCACATGGAGCTTGTCAATCGGGATGGCCGAAGCGAGTTCTTGGTGCACCTTGGCGATGTGGTATCCGGCTCAAAGCGGAGGTGGCCTGAATCGCAATACATTACGGCGGCCAATATCCTCAAGAAGTCCAAAAAGCCGACCTTCGTTGTGTTGGGAGATAACGAATGGAACGACTTGGAGAATCCCGCCGAAGGGTTGGATTTTTGGAACCGACATTTTCGCGATTTCGAAAGGCACTTCCCGCAAGTTGCAACGGTCGAGAAACAAACACAGCGGCCAGAGAATTTTGCGTTTGTATCCAAGGGAGTCTTGATTCTCGGCTTGAACATTGTCGGTGGCAAAGTGCACGACAAAAGCGAATGGGCGACACGATTGCAACAGGATGCCGACTGGGTTGCAGAACAGTTTGGAAAACACGCGACCGACGTACGAGCTGCCGTTGTGTTGGCGCAAGCCAGACCGCTTCCTGAGCACGATTTGTTTTTCAAGCAACTGGTGGATCAGTGCCGCGCGTGGACTAAGCCGGTTTTGTACTTGCATGCGGACGGGCACGTTTGGCAAGTGGAGAAGGGATGGAGAGCGCCCAACTTATGGCGAGTTCAGACCGATCAAGTGAAGCTTAACCCGCCCGTGATCGTGAGCGTAACGGAGGACTCCTCGAATCCGTTTGTGTTTGACCGTAGGCTTGACATTGGTTCGCAACGAGAATTATTCGTCGATGATTACTTGATCGAAAGCCATCGAGGTACCCAACTGCAATTACATCAGCCCCAGGCGCAGGAAGTTGCCATCGTGTGCGATGCACCTTGGGAAGGCAATATTTCAGCTTACTACACTTTGTTTCAGGATAGCGATCGCTTTCGCATGTACTATCGCGGAGCTCACTTCGACGAAAACGCCAAGAAATCGACGCACCCCGAATTCGTGTGTTATGCGGAGAGCAAAGATGGTATCCAATGGACTAAGCCGAAACTTGGCATCGTGGAATTTGACGGCTCAAAGGACAATAACATCCTATTGTCCGGTCAGGGAACCCATAACTTTGCACCGTTCCTGGATTCCAACCCAGCCTGCGCTCCCGATGCAAAATACAAGGCGCTGGCGGGCGATACCAAGGGGCTCAAGGCTTACAAATCTGCCGACGGAATTCATTGGAATTTAATGCAAGACAAGCCCGTCATCACCAAGGGGGATTTCGATTCCCAGAATTTGGCGTTCTGGCACCCAACACAAAAGCGATACGTCGCTTATCATCGCAAGGGACGCGATGGAGTTCGCGACATCATGATGTCGGTGTCTGCGAATTTTCTTGTATGGAATGACCCGCGTTTTTTGGAGTATGGTGAAGCCCCCTCGGAACACCTTTACACCAATGCGATCATGCCTTATTTCCGCGCGCCGCATATGCTGGTTGGATTTCCGACACGATTTCAACCTGCGAATCAACAAGTCGAACCTGTTTTGATGTCCAGCCGCGATGGCTTGAGCTTCAAGCGTTGGCAGGATGCGCTTATTCCCATTACGGCACCGAAGGATCGGAATGGAAATCGCAGCAACTATATGGCATCTGGTCTACTCGAGCTTGCTGGACGCACAGGGGAGCTTTCGGTCTATGCCACCGAAGCTTACTATGCCGGTCCAGGGAGCCGATTGCGACGATTCACCTATCGAACCGATGGCTTTGTTTCGATTCACGCTGATTCGGATGCGGGCATTTGCACCACGAGACCGTTTACATTTTCAGGTGATCAATTGCAGGTAAATTACAAATCGGCGAACAACGGTAGCGTTCGAATAGAAGTTCAAGATCCTTCTGGGATACCAATTTCCGGTTACACTTTGGACGATTGCAAACCACTCACAGGGGATGCAGTCGACGCGTCTGTTTTGTGGTCAGCCAAGGCTACCGCGCAGAGTGGTCCGGTATCGGAGCTCGAGAATCGGCCCATTCGATTGCGGATTGAACTCCGAAATGCGGACGTTTACTCTCTTCAATTTTCAACGAACGCATCGAAATCGCGATGAAACTCATTACCACCGAGGAAGAGCTCGAACTAGATTTAAGCTTGCCGACCAGCGGAGTCCTTGAGACATTGAATTCGCTCGAGGGGGACGTCATGTTGCTTGGGGCAGGCGGCAAAATGGGTCCCACGTTGGCGCGCATGGTCCGCAGGGGCTTTGACGACCTGGGGCAACACCATCGCAGGGTCACCGCCGTATCCCGATTTGCAACCGATGTCGTAGCCAAGAAGCTTCGCGAACACGGAATTGACACGATTGCGTGCGATTTGCTTAATCGCTCGGCCGTGCAAGCGTTGCCTTTGGTCCCGAACGTGATCTTTATGGCGGGGCACAAGTTTGGGACGAGCGATGCTCCCGAGCGAACCTGGGCGATGAATACATTGGTACCGGTTTATGTTGCGGAACATTTTACTAGTTCGCGCATCGTGGTCTTTTCGACCGGTTGCGTCTATCCACTTGTTCCTCTATCGGGAAAGGGTGCCAATGAAAACGACGCGATCGGTCCATTAGGTGACTACGCCAATTCGTGTGTTGGGCGTGAACGGATCTTCACCCATTTTTCGATTGAGAACCAAACCTCGATGCTGATGTTCCGCTTGTGTTACGCGATTGATTTGCGTTACGGAGTGTTGTGCGACGTAGCGAACAAAGTCGCAGCGAGGCAACCGATCGATGTGAGCATGGGCGCTGCCAATGTAATATGGCAGGGTGATGCAAATGCCCGAGCGATTCAATGCCTGCAACATACCGACTCACCCCCGACGCTCCTCAACGTGACGGGATTGGAACGCGTACGTATTCGATCTCTTGCAAATCGCTTTGGAGAGCTGCTAGGTGTTGAGCCTATCATTACTGGTCAAGAATCGGACATGGCATGGATTTGGGATGCGTCTAAATCGTACGAGTTATTTGGAGAACCCCGGGTCAGTCTTGATGAAATGGTCGAAGCGACCGTCGGTTGGATGCGAGCGGGTGGGGCGACATTAGGAAAACCAACGCACTTCGAAGTTGCCGATGGACAGTTCTAGCGAATGGATCAATCGAAAAAGCCACGTACAGAACTTGTCCGAATTGAAACGTAGTGCGATGGATCATCACGATGAAGACAACCTTTTATATCACCACTTGGAATCCAGAAGGCGCCGGCACCAAGCGAGTCGTATCGTCGCTAAAAGCTCAGGGTGTAATCGACGAACACATCAAATTAATTACCGAAAAAATTTCTCGACCCAAGTCGCTGAACAAAGCCATTGTCGATTGTCAAACTCCTTACGTGGGCATGTTAGAGGACGACGTCGCCTTTTCGGATAATGCGGTTTCGCAGTTAGAGACTTTGTTGGACAGAATGCCCAACATCGGACTTGCCATCGCGGACGTGCAGCAGGTTGGCAGTGAGAGAGAATTGGCTGAGTCGGTCGTACCGTCGCGTCCGCCGAATGCTGGCGACGATGCCTCGCTCCATTCATGTTCGGCTCAAATGTGGACGCTTAATTTCGTGTTGCTACGAAAATCGACCAACGTACGATTCGACGAATCGTATTTTGGCAACCAGGTATTTGACTGGGATTACGGACTAGAACTGTTGCGCGCAGGGTACTTAAGTGTCGTTGACCGGCGGACAAAAGTCCGGCATGTTCGGACAAACTATGCGTCCAAGAGTTTGTCCTATCACGCCATGGTTGCTCGCAACCGCCACATATTTAAAACAAAATGGGAAAGCCGAGACACGTGGAC
>JBEBHM010000196.1:0-12371 GCA_040080875.1 Pirellula sp. | reverse complement strand
CGACGCCGGGCAAAGGCATACCGACTGTCCCTGGCCTGCGTTCACCTCGGTATGGATTGGACAATGCCATGCCGATCTCCGTCATTCCGTATCGCTCCACAAGCCTTTGGCCGGTGAGTGCATACCATCGATCAAAGATGCTGCTCGGCAACGCGGCTGAACCGGAGACCATCAGTCTCATGCGTTGGAATCCAGCCACGTAGGCATCTCGCGCAGGTTCATCGGATTTTTCGAGCAGCTCGATGAGTTTGACATAGATCGTCGGTACGGCCATGAACAGCGTGTACGCATTGGATTGAACGCGATCTAAGACTGCGTCCGCTTGGAATCGCGGAAACACCTCAAGTGTGGCTCCGCACCACAAGGCACATGACAAAACGTTGATGATGCCGTGAATATGATGAAGGGGCAAGAATAACGGAATTCGATCTTCCATACTCCACTCCCATGCTTGGACTAAGCTCTCGATCTGCGATTGGATGTTGAGGTGTGTCGTTACAACCCCTTTCGGTTTGCTCGTGGTTCCACTGGTGTAGAGGATCATTCCCCTTTGCGACGGTTCAACCTCAGGCAAAGATCTCTCGGTCGACCCTGCCTCACTCGGCACCGAATCCGCAATCACCAGCCGAATCCCCAATCGTTGACACAGCATGCGAACCCGGGACGCAAGCTCCGACGTGGTCAGCAGCGTCTCCGACTGCGAATCCGTCAACGCGTACGCCCATTCCGATTCGGTTGCCGACACGCTGAGAGGAACACAAACTCCGCCAGCTCGCCAAATGGCCCATTGGGCCGCGACGTACAACGCGCTCGGCATCGACAAGAGTGAAACTCGCTTTTCGCGCAGGTCCGTCGATTGATCCAAAAGGCCAAATGCAATACGCCGAGATTGTTCAAGCAATCCTTCATACGTACACGATTCTCCATCCGACGCACTACCCGACGCGCTGCCCGACGCAATCGCAAGTCTCGTACCATAGGCGTTTGCTCGAGTGAATAGCGGCAATTCTTTCATTCGTTTTCCTTTGATGATTTCAATACCCTAGACACGCTGTCCCCCGTCGATCCGAGCTATCCGTTGACCAAGAATCGAATGACCAGGAAAACAATGGATGGTCCCATGAGACAACCGAGGCCTGTAAAAAAAGTGGCCGTCATCGCACCGTAGGGCACGAGCTTGGGATCGGTGGCAGCGAGCCCCGCCATGACCCCGCTGTTCGTTCCCATCATGCCCCCGAAAATCATCGCGGACTGCGGGTTATTGAGACCGATATAGGGTGCCATGATAGGAGTAGCGATCATCACAAGTACGGCTTTAACGAGCCCCGCGGCAATGCTCAACGCGATGATTTCGGAACCAGCTCCGATGGCGGTGCCTGTGACTGGACCGACGATATAAGTTGCCGCTCCGGCCCCGATCGTTGTAATGGACTTGGCATCTCGGTAGCCAAATAGAAAGGCAACCAAGCTTCCCACCAAAAAGGAGACGCCAAGTCCAATGAAGATCGACGCAACTCCCAGTACACTTCCTTGACGAATTTCTTCCAGACGAATTCCATAGGCAGTCGCTACGATCGCCAAGTCTCGCAGCATGGCGCCTCCCAATATACCGATCCCTGAAAAGAGAGATATGTCGGCGATTCCGCGTTCGCCACCCGTTACTCGGCCTCCAATGACTGCCAGAATCAATCCGATGAGAATTGCGATCGCGGATCCATGAAGCCGTCCGTTGCTAATGCGATCCGAAACAAAATACGACACCCACATGATCGATCCAATGATCGCAAATGCGGTAAGCAATGAGTATTTGCTCAATACAGACTCAAGGATTTCAAGCACTTGGTTTTTGGTCCGAATTGCGAGGGGAACCAAACCGCGACAGAACCGCGACCAAAAAGAAACAAATGCAAACGGTTCCGATTCCTGCGATAGCCGCCACTAATCCGCCGCTAATCCCTGCGAGGACGTTTTGCGTTGCTGCCATGGCGACAACGATTGGAACATAGATCGAACCCCAAAAAACGATTCCCGTTTCCGTTTGGGGCTTCATCCGACCCGTTCGTTGCATCCAAGTGGTGCACACAATCAGCAGCAGCATGGCGATCCCAACGCCACCGACATCAGAGTTCAAGCCGAGCAGCTTGCCGAGCATCGTTCCAGCAGACATGCCGACCAGCAAACAAATCGAAAGAGTCGCAGTTCCATATATCGACATGTGTGGTCGGCCTAGAATGTGAGACGCATGGAAATATGAATTGATCTCTCGCTCATTGGGTCGAGTTGGGCGGTAGTTTGTCGTTTAGGAATCGGGTCATCAACCCATAGAGGTGAAGACTGGTGTTCTTGCCTTCGTTGATGGAATGGCTTCGGTTCGGGTAGAACATTTGAGTAAACGGCTTGTTCAACTCGATCAGCCGGTTCGTCAGCTTTTCCATTCCTTGAGAATGGCAGTTGTCGTCGCCCGTGCCGTGGACGATGAGCAGGTTTCCTTTTAGGCCGGCTGCGTGTGTGATCGGCGATCCATGTCGGTAGTCCTCCGCATTGTCTTGCGGCAACCCCATGTATCGCTCTTGATAGATGGTATCGTAAAGACGCATATCTGGGACCGAAGCCACCGACATGCCCGTGTGATACAGGTCGGGATAACGGAACAGCAAATTCAAGGTCATCGATCCACCGCCACTCCATCCCCACACGCCGACTCGATTCGCGTCGAGATACGGTCGCTTGAGCAGTTCGCGAGCGGCCGCAGATTGGTCCTCGGAGGCGAGCGTTCCAACGCGGCGGTAGGCCGCCTTTCGCCACTGGCGGCCTCGAGGACAGGGCGTGCCTCGATTGTCGACGCACGCTAGGACGTATCCTTGCTGAGCAAGCATCGTATGCCAAAGATAGTTGTTTCCACCCCAACGGTCTCGCACGGACTGGCTGGCTGGTTCACCATACACGTGGAAAACGATCGGATATTTTTTGTTCTCATCGAATTCTGCTGGTTTCATCAACCATCCGTCCAGCTGCACGTCATCGCCAATGTCCACGCGAATGAACTCCGTTGACGTCTTCTTCAATTTCGCGACAGCCTTGCTAAGGTTCTCGTTAGACGCAAGCGTGTGGAGTACTTTGTGCTCTGGTAATGACACAATTTCAAACCGTGGCGGCTGGCCAAACGTCGAGTACGTGTGGACAGCAAACGCCCCATCGGGAGACAATGCATACTCATGATTGCCAGGCTGATCGATGGGACTTACGCGGACTGGGGCGTTGCTCTCACCAAGCAAGACGCTATAAAGATACTGCTGCGTTGCGTTCTCGGGTGACGCGAGAAAGTAAATGCGTTTGGTCTTGTCATCGATATGCAACATTTGAATGACATCGAAGTCCCCCTGAATCGCGCGTTGCGTTTTGTTGCCGTCGCGTGAAACGAGATAGAGTTGCCGCCATCCGTCACGTTCGCTAATCCAGGTAAAGGCGTTGCCGTTGTCCGTCCACTCCATCGAGTCGTCTTGGATGTCGACCCAAGTCTTCTCTTGTTCGATGATGACTAAGCGCACGGTACCAGCAGTCGTATCGACCATTATCACATCCACCGCATTCTGGATTCGGTTCGCTCGCTGAATCACCAGTTCATGTGAATTGCCTGCCCATTCCATTCGTGGAATGTAGAACTCCGTACGTGTATCGCCGGGAACATCCATCCATTTGGTAGCTCCACCCGAAGCCGCGACCACACCGATGCGGCATGCCGAGTTGCGTTCGCCGGTCTTCGGGTACGCAAACGATTTCAAAATCGGATAGTTCTCGGCGGTGTTGTCGACGAGCGTGTACTTCTTGACGCCGGCCGTATCCAGTTGCCAGTACGCGATTTGTTTTCCATCGGGGCTCCATCGCCAACCATCCCGGCAACCGAACTCTTCTTCGTAGACCCAATCGAACGTGCCATTGATAATTTCGTTTGAGCCGTCGTGTGTGAGCATGGTCGCATCGCCCCCGACGACCGGTTCAATGAATAAGTTATGGTCGCGGACGTAGCCTACTCGGGACCCATCCGGTGACAGCTTTGCGAACATCAGTGTCGATGGCTGGGCGTTTCCACCTAGTTTCGTCAGTTTGCTGGTCGAGCGACGAAAGGTCCAATAGTCGCCACGCGTATTCTGTCGCCAAACTTTGACCGAGTTGGTGTAGATCAACAACAGATCCAGGTCCTTTGAAAATTCGTACCCTTGAATCGCGAGAGGTTCCTTGGCATCTTGCGGAACAAGCAAGGATGCTGCCACGAGAACTTGTTTCTCTCCGGAGGCGTCGACGCGGACGACGTCGAATATTTCTTTATTTGCCTCGGTTGGAACAAGGGTTGTATAGGCCCCGTTTTCGAGCCACTTTACGATAGGGACTCGCTCACTGCGAAACTCGTCGGATGCAAAAATGCGATCGACGGTTAAAAGTTCTGCATCGGTCTTTGCGAGTTGCGCAACCGCTAGTTCGCAGCATTCGAAATTGGGAATTGCACCGACGAGAAAGAACAAACAGATAATGGCGAAGTGGAGTTTCATTTGGTCGTTGACTCATAGGTGAAGTGGACAACATCATTCGGACTTCCATACTCAATGAAATGGTACTCCACCTCGAACGAGAAGCCCGCTTCGAATACGAGCACCGCCCTGCTGGCTGAGAATGAGTACGAAAGCCTGTGATTTTTGTAACCGAGGTCTCAGGCGTTTCGACCATGATATTTTCGCACTGGTGAAAAACTAGTCCAATCGTTCCGATGGAAACGATTGTTTGGGATTTGGCACACGATTGGTTTTTGGCGCCACGAGTCTTTTTCGTTAATTTCTGCATTAGGACCGGACGAAAGCAATACTTGATAGGTACTGCCGCGCATTTTCAAGTGTTGGCAGTGGACTTTTACGGCATGGACGCCAGATGGCCGCGAAAATTAGCGGAATCATCATTCAACTCTTGCGAGGCGTCCCACATGCGTGCAAAATCCATTCTTCTTTTATTGATTGCCCTTGGTTGTGGCGTCGTGGCGTCCGTGGCGGTTAGCCAGGTCGTGCTTGATCAGAAAAACCGGGGTGAAGTTAAGACCGTTGGAATCCTGGTGGTTGCGAAAGATTTATCTGCTTCCACAAAGATTCCACCCGAATCGTTTCGGGTAGAACAATGGCCCTTGGATCGCGTACCGATCGGAGCCGTGACGGATCCAAAAATGGTGGAGAACAAATTCACCAAGCAACGGCTCTATGCGGGCGAACCCATTATCGAAGCCAAACTTTCGGCCAAAGGGAAAGAGTTTAGCGTTCCGGTAGGATACCGAATTTTTGACATCGTGGTTCGCGACGAGTCGGGTGGAGGTGGATACATCGGCCCTGGAGATCACGTTGATGTCTTTGGTTATTTTGACAAAAGCGCTCGAGTGCATGCCGCCAAGAGCGTCAAGGTCATGGAAAACCTAGAGGTCGTGATGATCGATGGTGTCGCAGTTGTCGATCCCGAGGCAACCACGCAGAAAAAATCCAACACGATTCAACTTCTGGTCAAAGACTCACAATACGTTGTGCTCGATACCGCCGCAAATCTTGGTAAGTTGCGGTTGGCGTTGAGACCGCCTGAACAAGCGTCCACAGCAGGTGGCAAATACGACGAGGGAGAGAGCTTCATGAGTTGGCTCAAGGAGTCGGAACCAGCCAGCGTTGAAAAACCAACGACTTCAGAACAAAAACCGATACCATCGAAACCAGAGAGAATTGCTTCGAACGAAATGCTTGTCATCACGGCGAACAAGTCGACTGTTTTTCGCGAGATCAACGGCAAGTGGGGCCCAATCTCGGCGGAAGTCGAAGCGGAGGCTAATAAGCAACCTCAAGCACTTCCCTACTTCCCACCGTACAAATCTCCCACCAAGGAGGGATCCAACGGCCAAACCGCCACACCATCGCATAATGCCAAGCCTTCTCAATTCACAAAATCGGCAGATCCATCCGGGGCTGCGTCGTCCAACATGTCGGGCGATCCAACTGGTGGATCATGGCAACCTGGGGGTTTTAAGGCAACCTACCCTAGTACAAAGTAATCTCTCGCTACCAAAACGGTCGAAGATGAAAAGTGAGTAGTTCTATTCGTCACGAAAGCCGAATAGAAACGTTTAGACTGTTGAGACAGGGATGCCAAGGCAGTCTGACGAGACTCGAAATGATGTTATCCGCCGGATAACAACAAGTCCGCCGAACATTCACAGGGAAGTGAATCGAGATGGGTCCAATAGTACGCTCATTAGCCCGCTTGGCTGCCATAGCTGGCATTATCTGCTTAGGCTCGCTGGAGTCTTTCAGCCAAGCACAAAAGGAAACGGCCATTCCTAGTGGGCGATTGGCGATTTCCAAAACTCAAGAATCGCTTCGAATGGTCGTGACAACGTCTCAATATTTGACGTTTCCACAACCAATCCCGGTCGCCACCGTCCAAAACGACTCGGTCATCCAGGTGCAAGCCACCGGGAAAAACGAAGTGCTGGTATCCGCGATTGCGACCGGCGTGGCTCAAGTGGACTTCAAAGGGGCCGACGACACGGTTTACAACGTTCAAGTGGTCGTCACGGGCGATGCCAGAGAATTGCAAGCCATTTTGGCCCAAGAATTCCCAACTGCAACACTGCAAGTCCGCCCAATTCAACAAGCAGTCATTATTTCAGGACAAGTATCGGCCGACGAACATGTTGAACAGGTCGTCAGCATCGCCGAACAATACTATCCGACTGTCATCAACAAAATCGAGGTGATCGGTGTTCATACCGTCATGCTGCAAACCCAAGTCATGGAAGTGTCCCGCACCAAGTTGCGAGAGTTCGGCATGGACTGGAGCCTCGGCTTTGGCGGGGATTTTGTAACGCAGTCAGCCAGCGGCCTGATCGGAACCGGAGCAACCACTTCGGCGTTAGTCAACGCTGGTAATGAAACGCTGAAGTTCGGAGTCGTGGACAACGGCAATCAGTTCTTCGGTTTGTTGCGAATGCTGCGGCAAAACAATCTTGCCAAAGTGATGGCCGATCCGACGGTGGTCGCTATCGATGGTCGACCCGCCAGTTTTAATTCGGGTGGTGAATTCCCGATCATTGTGCCAGCCGGATTGGGACAAGTCGGCGTCGAGTTTCGCGAATTCGGTACTCGATTGGATTTCGTAGCGAAGGTCCGGGGCGATAGTCGAATTTGGTTAGAAGTTCGGCCTACGATTAGCGAAATCGACCCAGGTCGAAGCGTGGTCATCAATGGAACGAGCGTGCCTGGTATTCGAAGCCGGTTCGTGGATACCGCAGTTGAGCTTCGCGCTGGACAAACACTTGCACTCGCAGGATTGCTTCAGATCCGAACCGAGTCTCAGTCCGTTGGGCTGCCGCTCCTCTCGGACCTGCCTTATTTGGGCGCGCTCTTTCGAGCTAATCGAGAAGTCCAAAACGAAGTCGAACTGTTGATTCTGGTAACACCTAATTTTGCTAGCGCCATGGATCCCCATGAAGTTCCCAATGGAGGACCTGGATACAACAGTGGCAGCCCGCTCGACAAAGAACTCTATATGAAGGGATACGTTGAAGTTCCCAATGCATGTGCCGAGGGGGGAGCTGGCGAGTGTGTTGCACCCGCAGACGGAGGCACCTTGCTCTACAACAACGCTTATGCACCAGGTGCGTCACCTCGAACCAATACGACTGCACGGGGAGTACCACCCTCAAACGGAACGGCATATTCCGCAAGTGCCCCTATCAATCAACCTGTTGGCAGCAGCGGCATGTCGCCGTCTCGGCAAACACCGATTCGACGTTAGTCTCGATGTGATTTGAGATACCAAGAAACTCGATTTTGCTTGAATTGAATCCAGATGAGCAATGTACTTCGACTTGCAATAGTAGACCCCAACGATCAGTCGCGAGAAACTCTCAAAGCGATGTTGCTTGGAATGGACATCGTTTGGCTCGATGCGGAGTGCTCGAGATATGAATTCTTTGCCGATGTAGTACAGCAATCGAAACCGGATGCGGCTCTCGTTTCTCTGGATGGTGGCGCGGATCGGGCCATCATGCTGATGGACAAACTGCGAGTCAATTCTCCCGACTGTTCGATGCTGGCGGTTTCCAAGAGTACCGATGGACAACTCATCTTAAAAACCATTCGCGCTGGTGCCAAGGAGTTTCTGCCTTTGCCGTTGGAGGTAGAAGAACTGCACTCCGCATTGGAACGCGTTCTCCAAGCCAAATACGGCGGTTCGGACGGAAAAAATCGTGGTTGCCGGATGATCGCCGTTGCCGGTGCAACGGGTGGAGTGGGATGCACGTCGATCGCAGTCAACATTGGCTGCAATCTCGCACTCAATCCCGAGAATTCGGTAGCCTTGGTCGACCTGGATCTGGCGTTGGGAGATGCAGATGTCTTTTTGGATTCGATTCCTGACTACAGTTTGGTGGACGTTACCGAAAACGTCTCTCGATTGGATTTTCAACTGCTCAGAAAATCGCTTACCAAGCACTCTTCTGGTCTGTATCTATTGCCTCGTCCGGTGCAATTGCAAGACCTGGATCTCATCACACCCGACAGTTTGCGAAAGGTGATCGGTCTATTGCGAGCGTCCTTTTCGCACGTGGTCATCGACCTTTCCAAATCGTACACTCAAGTCGATTTAACGGCCCTTGAGCTATCCAACGAGATTGTGCTCATGGTCCAGCTCGATTTGCCATGTTTGCGAAACATGGTGCGGTTGTTGATGAGCTTGCAGCAGATGGAAACCGTTCGCGACAAGGTCAAAGTGGTTGTCAATCGCGTCGGTTTGGAGAGCGGCCAAATCAGTTTGAAAAAGGCGAGAGAAACGATCGGCAGAGAAGTGTTCTTCCAAATCCCAAACGACTATCGCACTATGGTGGAAATGCGAAACAATGGGCAGCCGTTGATCGAGCAGGCTCCGAGAGCAGCCATCACGCTTGCAGTTCAGCAATTGACGGACATGCTTTCTGGAGTTGAGGTCGTACCGATCGAAGAGGGTGAAAAACCGGTCGCAGACAAGAATGCCGCGAATAATTGGCTCAATTTCTGGCCCGGAAAAAACGGCGCCAAAGCCAAGGTGAAGTAGTTGGGTTGAGGGTTGAGGGTTGAGAGGGTCTGCCTGGAATGCTTCCAAGCGAGGCTCCGTCTCGGGCCATGCGAGTCGATGACTTCCGCGATCCCCACACCGAATCTAGGTTCCTCGGATGCACGCGGATGCCGATTCATGTATGCTCTTGATTCTAGGCGCCCTCCCAGAATCATCCCCATTAGGAACCGAGCGTGCGTAATATCTGTTTGTCCCTCTTGATGCTGGCCGCAGTTCCCTTGAAAGCCGCCGAGCTGATCACGTTCCATCACGAGAATGTGCTTGGCACTCGTATGGAATTGCGAGTCGAATGCGGCTCGACCATTGGATCAACTCAAGCTGCTGAGCAAGCAGAGTCCGTCGCGCTTCACGAGATCGATCGACTTGCTCGTATCTTCAGCACCTACGATCCGAACAGTGAGCTCAATCGTTGGATTGCTCTTGGTGCTGAGACGAGTGTGTCGGTTGAACTGAGGCAGGTGCTAGAGTCGAGCGAGCGTTGGCATCAATTGTCCAAGGGCGCATTTCAACCGAGTGTAGAACTGCTTTCGCTCATTTGGCGCGAGTCAGAACAAAAACAGCAACTACCCTCGACGGAGCGTTTGCGCGATGTTGTACAGCGATTGACGCGAATCGGGTGGGATTGGTCGGATGATCGCACGAAAGCTCGGCCACTTGCAGGTACCAAGTTGAGCTTTGATGCGATCGCCAAGGGATACATCATCGACGCCGTGTGTGCAAAGATAAGCCTCATTCCAGAAATTCATGGTGGAATGTTATCGATTGGTGGTGACATGCGAGCCATTGGAGAATATCGACCATCGGTTCAACTGCAACGCCCGGTGGATGATTTGGCAGCCAAGCCTTTCGCGGCGGTGAAATTGTCGAATTGCAGCATCGCAACTAGCAATGCTGCATTTCGTGGCGTTTCCATTGGCGGGGTTAAGTACTCACATATTCTCGATCCACGCACAGGTTATCCGGCAATTGGTGTTCAGAGTGTGACGGTGATTGCACCGTGCGCCATGGATGCAGATGCCTTGGCGACGGCATGCAACGTGTTATTGCCCAGTGACAGCGTTGCGTTAGTTGATTCCTTGCCAGGCTTCGCATGCATGATTCTCGACCATGATGGAGTATTGCATCGTTCGGCCAATTGGCACTCCTACGAATCGCTCGGCCTCAAACTGGCCAGCTTCCAAGAACCAGAGCAAATCTGGAATGGCGGCATGGAAATGAAGATTGATTTTTCGATACGCCAGCCGGAAAGGGCCGGAAGATATCGGCGACCGTACGTTGCGGTTTGGATCGAAGACAAGGACGGCAATCCGCTCAAAACACTTGTCCTGTGGATTCATAACACGGGGCATGGCCAACGCTGGTTGCCAGATCTAAAACGTTGGTACCGAAGTGACAATCGGCGTCAGCAAGTAGACAAGGTCGATTTGGTGACGGCCGTCTCCGAGGCTACGCGTCGCCCAGGGGCGTATTCGATCACCTGGAACGGGCAAGACGATCACAAAAAGCTAGTACCTGCGGGAGAATATGTTCTGTGTATCGAAGCCGCCCGAGAACACGGAACCTATCAATTGATACGCAAAAAAATCTCGATCGACCGGTCATCATTTAAAGAGAAATTGGACGACAACGTTGAGATCCATGCCGCATCGATCGATTACCGAGCCAAACCTAGTAAGTAACTCAGTCCGACGAGCGTGATTCGTCACCTAGTGCGCCTTGTTATTTTTGGAGTAGTGGATCTTGTTAAAGATCCTTTAGCATCAGGAGCGTTAACAAGATCCACTACAGCTCACAAGAATTAGGCTGGGAGTGCATAGGCCAAATTGGCTAAGGGAGTTTGAATCCCGGCAGAAACGAACGCGTCATCCCGTCGAAGGCGTTGGACGTTGCTTCGTGGATTCGGCTTGATTCAAAGACAGGACGTTTGATCCAAGCAGCTTCTGTTTCCAAACCTCGTTCGTCGCTCAAAAGATCGGAACTGGAATCCACAGAGATTTGATCGACGACACCACTGCTGAGTCGAACGGTTAAGAAATTGAGGATCCAAGAATCATCGTAAAGATTGTCTCGTCCTCGCAAATCAATCCACTTGGTTAGTTTCTGTCCTTGGTCTGTCTGTTCCCAAACTCGCCAGTCGGGACAATCCGTGGCGTTCCATTCGATAAGGGTTGACGAACCAGAGAATATGCAAGCCTTTGCAGTACGAACAATGGGGAGCGGATAGGGATGGGTATTGGAAACAGAGCACGTCATCCAGGGACGCATGGTGTAGGTCGTGATGGCCTGCATGTCGATGCGGAGCGGAACGCTTGATTTGGCCACGCTCCGGCTTCCGAACGTTTCCAACATCGAGCCGGAAATCGCAAGCCAACCGTTCTCAAGTTGCACTTCCGTTCGGATGGGCGATGTCAATTGCAACCAGTCGCATTGCCCTCGAATCGAGAATTGACTTGCAGATATTCGGGTGGGTTTGAGGGCTCTCTCCGAGTTGCTGGTCGCCGTGTTGGCCGTCGTGCTGGTTGTGATCTCATCCGATTTATCTTGTGGTGTTTCAAGCACAGCAACGATGGAAGAAAAACTGGAAGGCCTTTTGCTGGCTGTTGAATAAGGACCGAGAACGTAGGCCGACCCATTATCGTGCGCCGTAATATTGCAATTTCGAATTTGAAGCCAAGCGCCTGGATGAACCGCAAACAGAGCTTTGCGTCGAGCTAGGCCGGCCACTCGCCACTCGACGTCGATGTCCTGTAGAACGAAGTTGCCTTGCAAACAATCGATGCAGGCTGCAGCATCTACCGCATCGACTTGCGAATCTGCACCGTCGATGGTCCATTTGCATCGACCGCCGGATTCGGATTGAATGACGATGTCGGTTTCGATATCCAAGGACGAACGGAGTCCGGTCATTGAGGTCGTTATGGCCGGCCCACGAACAACGATGCGCTTTATGTGAGGTAGATTGTTGGCTAGTTCGATGGCCTGTTCGATGGTGCGCACGACGTTGGCACTTCGTTCTTTTTCATGAAACGCATTGGGGTTGACCAAAATGGTATCACCTTGAATGTTCGTTTCCCCAATTGCTTTGGTCTCTGTTTTGCCCGTGATCGACATGGGCCCAAATTCTGCAGATGTGCCGGGTTGACCGGTTGATTGTGAATTCATCGCATACTGTTTGCTCTGGCTTGAGCCCGAGTTCGCCTCGGGTTTCATCGCGACAGCAACGAGCTCGGGGATTTCTT
>JBEBHM010000879.1:0-3298 GCA_040080875.1 Pirellula sp. | reverse complement strand
TTCGACGCGGGCTTTGTCGTTGGGTCCGAGTTTTCTGGTGAGCGATTTCGTCTGATCCGCGACCGAATCCATGATGCTCTGACCAAGTTCCAATTTGCGAACTTGTTGCTTTATTTCCGATTCCGTACCTTGCAGGAATAACTGTTTGTAGACGGTCGATGGTTTTTCTTCGCACGGGATCAACACTCCTGCACCAGTCCAGGAAAGACTGCGCTGTCCCTGTTGGACGTTGACACCCAACGTCAGAGATGGGAATCGAGTCAAATGCCCGATCTGTTCAGCGATGAGTTGATCCAACGAGATGGTATTGCGAAATCCACCGCTACCGGGATGGGGCGCCGCCGTCATGAAGCAGATATCCGCAGGGTGGCCACCGTCGACATCCGGATGCCAAACTCCGCTAAACACGGTAAAGTCATCGCGGTGCTTTTCCAGTTCCCGCAAATAGGGAGACAACGTGTAGTTTGTTCCAGTTTCGCTTGGAAAGAAATGTTCCGGCAGCAATCCTAGATTGTTGCAGATGCCCAGCACTCGGCGAGGAGGATTGTCGGTATTGCTGGCTCCACTGGACATAGCCAACGCAGGACGCATGGCGTCGAGCATTGGCAACGCAAGCCCAACCCCAAACCCACGAAGAAAAGTACGTCTCGGCAAGGCGACGTTTTTCAAAAGTGTTGGCATGATAAAATGAGGGCCTCTCTCTCCCTATGGCTTATTCAAAACAGTTATTTGTTCAAAAACATTGGACTACAAACCACTTCCTCAATGAGGCTTCGGACCGGAAAATGGTCTGGCGCCCATCGATCCAGGATTTGTTCTATCTCTACTCGGTCGCTAAAACGCGGGGGTGCCCCCGTCGCGTAGATCAGCAATTGACACAGTAGGTTTCGTGCAATCATTCTCTCCTGGTTGAGGAGAAGTTTCTTGAATTCAAGTATATCCCGAAAGACCTCGCCCGTTTCGAGAGAGCCTGAAGAGTCGATGGCTGGCCCCTTGCGAAAAGTAAATGGCTGTCCATTCTTTCCAAAGCCCTGAGCCAACTCGCCCGACTCTCCTAAGCTTCGATAGTTTTCACGCCATCCACCCGCCACGTCAAAGCTCTCCAACGCAAAACCGACCGGATCGATCTTGGCGTGACAACTGGAACAACTAGCGTCGGCTCGATGCATTTCGAGCTGTTGGCGGATAGTCGTCGCACCTCGTGTATCCGGTTCGATGGCGGGAACGCTTTTGGGCGGTGGAGGTATCTTGCGGCCCAAAATTCTCTCGTTGATCCAAGCACCCCGAATAACGGGAGAAGTTGTCGTGCCATTGGCGGTTACCTTGAGCACGCTGGCTTGAGTTAACAACCCGCCGCGCGGACTGGACTTGGGCAACGTAACTCGACGTAACAGCGCACCTTGGAACGGTTCCAATCCATAGTGCTTGGCCAACCGCTCATTCACATAGGTGAAATCGGAATCGATGAGCGTGCGTGCGGGCAAATTCTTGCCAAGCACTTCGGCAAAGAACATTTGCGTCTCCATCAACGCGGAGTCGACCAGCGAATCATCTAAGTAGTAATCCGGGTAGAGCAATTCATCGGGCGACGTATCGTTGATTTTGCGTAGATCGAGCCAGTAGTCGAGAAATGCATTTACGAAACGCGATGATCGAGAATCGCGGAGCAGCTGACGGGTCACTTGCTGGAGCGCATCGCGACCCGCCAGCAGTCCGTCGAGCGCGCGGCCCCGAAGAGATGCATCGGGAGTCGTATTGCACAAAAACAAACTCAGCCGAGTTGCTAGTTCGGAAGCATCCAATCGACCGACGGACTCTTGCAAGCACACAAAATTGGGTGAACAAAGCGCCGCAGTATACCCTGCGATCATGGACTCTTGAAACGAATGCCCAGCCTCCATCGCGGTATAGACAACGTGCTTCAATCGATCGATATCGTCATCGTTTGGAGCTGAACGATACGCTCGCGAGACGACCCTACGGATGAGCCGCTCAACATCTTGCTTTGGGTTAGCCGAAACAACCTCCATCTTGTCCGCACCGTTGCTCGCGCTGCCATTGCTCGCCTCGCCGACGCGAGGCCGCAGTGGCAGATCATCAAATAGCAACTCGTGTCCTGCAGAGGGCCATTGTTTGTGGATCGGCCCCTCGACCTCGAGGTAATTGAATGCGACACCGGGTTGACCATCCGCTTCCGCGAGCGGGTTGTGCCAATTGGATGGCCTTGAACGAAAGAGACGGACTGCGTCGGGCCGAATCGTTTCACCCTGGAGCAACAGTACATCAAGCTCCTGAACGGTCGGTTCGATTTGAAAATCGAAATCACCCAGTCGCCGCAACTGGCGAGGAGGAAGCTCAGCATAGACTGCGACAGGTTCCGATCGTCGACCGATCGAGATCTGATCGCGGGTCGGACGCCACCACTTTTTTTCTTCGCCAGCGGTCCAAAACGTGTAACCTTTAAAGCGAAGCTTGTAGCGTCCAGACATAGGCGCTTTGAAACTGCTAAACCGCAATTCGATCGGTTCATAGCTGCTTGCCACAACCCCAAACGACTCTTTCTCACGCAAGTCCGGATCTGCATCGCCGACCGTGAACGGGCTGTTCTCCTCGTTGAGGACTCGCGTATCAGCCTTATACTCGATAAGTGGAAACGTTGCCCTCTCGGGACTTCGATTGAAAACGGTGAATCGTACTTTGCGATTGAACGCCGATTGCTCGCGCGCATAGTATCGAGTGGTCGTCGATGCCGGGCGCTCTAACTGTTTTGCGATTACTTCTCGAATCGCAAAGTCGGCAGCCTGCATGTAACGCGAGAGATTGACGTGAGAAACGTCCAACGCTTCGCTCACTTTATTGAATCGCTGCAGCTCACCATCCTCAGGCAACATAGTTTTGATTTGCAACCATGGTGCATCGAACAGATCGCGAAGACTGTTTTCGTACTCCAAACGATTCATCCGACGAAACAACGTCCGCCCTCGCTCGTTGATCATATTTTGGTCCACGCTGACCAAGAGTGGAAAGAGCGAATGAGCGAACTCATATCGTTGCTTTTCGGTCGCCGCGTTGTCCGGCGGCATTTCACCCGACTGGACGCGATCGTGTACTTTGACCCAGGTCTTGAGAGAATCTGCTTGCAAGCCGAGCTTCACCAGTTTCTCAAGATCCAGGCCTGCTTCGGCCTTGCTTCCGCTATGGCAGTCCATGCATTTGGCCGTTAAGAACGCCGCCACTGACTGGTGAAGTTCAATGTCGGCCCCGAGGCAATCGTTGTTGACAACGACAAGAGTAGAAA
>JBEBHM010000195.1:0-12379 GCA_040080875.1 Pirellula sp. | reverse complement strand
CTGAAGAGCAGCCAATCGAGTGCGAATCACTTGTTCAAGCGATTCGCCAAACACCTTTTCAAGCGACTTGGCATAGAGTTGAATTGCAAAATCGTTGTATCCCCAGGCTGCACCCGGTGGTTCGGCGCATGCGTAACCGCTGACCATGTTCGCTAAATGCCGAAAGGTCATTTCGGAATCCTTTTCCGAGAGCTGCCAGCCAACGTCCTTGACTTTGGAATCTAGACTGGCAAGCTTGCCTTCTTGAACCGCGAGCAGCAGGAGGGTACTTAATACCGGTTTGGCTGCCGACGCCCAATCGCCTGTCCGATTCGGATCTCCCCAACTCGCAATTATGACACCATCTTGGACAACGCAACCATCGCCGCCTACTCGTTTGGTGAATTCGAGAATTTCGCTCGGCCCCAAATCTCGCGACCAGTGTTCTGGCTGCTGCCATGATTTGCCAGGATAAGGTTGGGGCTGGGTTTCGCCTAATAAGCAAGAGGACTGAAGGGATCCAATCACTAAGAAAAGGCAACCCAAACGCATGTTGCACACAATCGACATATTGAGCCTCGAGGAAAAAAACAGAGTTCGCACTTCCTGCATCTTACTGTTCCTTGGAAGGCGTTTCTATCAAGGTAGCCAGATGCACAGATACCTTAGCGAAAAATTGTTGGCCGGAACCGTTAAAAAAATGTATTGGCGTCCACACTGGCCACAGCGATCAGCTTACCATCTACCTACGCTTTGCGTTGCGCTGGGCAATGTATGCCTATTATCGGCAGCAAACATTAGCCCTTTAGCCCTTTGCCGCAACGTACACTTTGCCACAGGATATCAAATGACCAAATTCGTTTGCCTACTTGGCGTTTTTTCGATGGTTGCGGTCTGTATTTTCCCATGTTCAGTGCAAGCCGAAAAACGCCGCCCGAATATTTTGTTCATGTTCGCGGATGACCAACCCCAAAACTGTTTGGGAGTCATGGGAAACGAGCACATTCTGACGCCCAATCTCGATCGATTGGCCCGACGTGGTACGTTGTTCCGAAATGCGTTCGCCACGACCGCCATCTGCTGCTGCAATCGCGCATGCATCCTAACGGGCCAGCACATGATTCGACATGGGATTGGCGACTTTTTGACACCTCTGTCTAACGATGCGTTCGATCAGACTTACCCTGCCCTGCTTCGGAAATCGGGATATCGAACAGGTTTTCTAGGCAAGTACGCGATAGGCAACCCCATCAAGTCGGATCTTATGCTTTCGCTTCCGGCGCACAAATTTGATTTTTGGTATGGATTCGACCAGGGAATTAGCTATCGCCAAGAGGTAGACGGCAAATCGCGCTATTTGACCGAGGTCATGACCGAAAAAGCCATGGAGTTTTTGCAAGCATCAAAACCTGGTGAGCCCTTTTGTTTGACCATCGCTTTCAAAGAGCCACATGGACCGTTTGATTTTTTCGATCCCAATTCACCTGACCCATACGAAAATGTGGTAATCCCGACATCCCCGACCTGCACTCTTAAAGATTGGGACTCTCAGCCTGAGTTTATACGCAATTCGCTCGGCGGGAATGGAGTCCAAGCTCGACTAAACCGAGAAGCGTCTGCGCAAAGCGAGTTAAGAACTTTCTACCGAACCGTGACACGTGCCGATGCAGCGGTCGGCAGAATTCTTGACGAGTTGAGTCGGCTCAAACTCGATGATAATACGGTGGTGATTTACTCATCAGATCATGGAAGCTTGCTTGGCGACCATGGGCTATCTGGCAAGTGGCTCATGTACGAAAACTCCATTCGAGTCCCCATGATCGTATACGATCCTCGCATTGCCCCCAAGCATGCGGGTACGCATTGCGACGAAATGGTACTCAGTATTGACCTCGCCCCTACTATGCTCACTTTGGCGGGCTTGCCAATTCCACCTGCCATGCAGGGACGGGACATGACGCCCCTCTTTCAACAGCAGGCTATAGAATGGCGATCTCATTTTTACTATCACCACACATACCAAACAGCCCCGCCTCGCGCACCAATTCCTGTGACAGAGGGCATTCGAACACATCGTTGGAAGTATATTCGCTATCCAGAAGTCGTTCCAGTATTTGAGCAACTTTTCGACTTGGTGTTGGACCCTCGCGAACAAACCAACCTTGCATCGGACGCAGAACATGCAAGCCGATTGGCAGCGCTTCAAAAGATGTGCAACGATTCCTCCAAGTCGTTGCGATGATAACGGTCCGATAAACAAAATCTTTCTTAAGGAGACATTCGATGACCATTGGCACTTTGCGTTTTGGCTGGATGGTTCACGCCGCTTGGAACGTTGTCTTCATTATTGCAACTATGGTCCAAACGAACGCGCAAACCGAGGTAGCCTCATCGACGTTTGGCGAGGCACAAGAGATACCACTCTATTCTGGAGTCGCTCCGGGATCCGAAAAATGGGACTACTCGGAAGTAACGCTTCAAGGCAAATCCGGCCCTCAAGTAAAGAACGTCATTCGCCCGTCGCTCCTATACTTCCCGGCCAAGAATCCGATTGGAACAGCCATGATTGTCGCACCTGGTGGAGGCAATCGCACGTTGATGATGAGTTACGAAGGCTTTGACATTGCTAAGAAGCTCAACGACGTGGGAGTGGATGCTTTCATCTTAAAGTACCGACTGATCCACACGGGACCGGGGGCAGACGCTACAGAACCGGCAAAGACTGGACCGCAAGCTGGTCAAAATGTGCGAGAGTTGTCGGGAATGGATGGGCGTCGGGCGGTTGAGTTGATTCGCACTCGTGCAGCGGAATTCCGTGTGCAACCTAATCGCATCGGTATGATCGGGTTTTCAGCGGGCGGAGGCCCAATTCGAGCCGCCATGGAGGGAGATGCGGCTACGCATCCAGATTTTGTTGCTCTGATTTACGCGGCAAGTAACCGTGATGGGAAAGTGACGGTGCCCGCCGGAGCCCCGCCGATGTTTCTTGCCATCGCCGCAGACGATCGAGCGTACGAAGCCTCCATCGATACCTTTCGAGCGTGGCGAACAGCGAACATCCCGGTCGAGTTGCACATCTTCCAAATGGGCGCGCATGGTTTTGTGAATAAAGGGGGCGGAGCCGATCATTTTATGGACCGCGTTGTCGAATGGATGCAAGTCAATGGTTGGTTGGCCCAAATCAAGTGATTTAGCCCACAAAAAATTGCGTCTGATGATTCAGCTCTTTGGTCTACAACTTTCAGTCTCGTCATGATACGTATACTTCTTCATCGTTATCGATGGGTCATCTGTGGGTTGCTTTTTTTTGCGGCGGTCATCAACTATGTCGATCGGCAAGTCATCGGCATTCTAAAGCCGACGTTGCAAAAGGAGTTCAATTTCGATGAACGATCTTATGCGGCCATCGTGTTTAGTTTTCAAACAGCTTATGCGATCGGTTTCCTGTTCGCGGGACGTATCATGGACCGCATTGGCGTGCGCGTGGGATTCGCAATCGCGGTGATCTTTTGGAGCGTTGGAGCGATGGCGCATGCTATGGCCGATTGGTTTCCCTGGGCAAGACTTCCTTCGCTCTCGCTCGACCCATTTTCGATTGTATGGCTGAGCGGGGCGACTGCCGGATTTGCGATATCGCGACTCGTCCTAGGGCTTGGTGAGGCAGGCAATTTTCCCGCATCGATCAAGACGGTCGCGGAATGGTTTCCTAAAAAAGAGCGGGCGCTCGCGACTGGAATCTTTAATTCTGGGACGAATATCGGTGCGCTCTTAACGCCCCTTGTCGTTCCTTGGATCACGTTGACATGGGGTTGGCAATGGGCATTTTTGGCTACAGGAATGGTCGGATTTGTTTGGGTTATTTTATGGGTTGTATCCTACCGGGCACCTGACAAACACTCTTGGGTATCCGCGACAGAATTAGCCCACATTCAAAGCGACCCGCACGAATCGATGGAACCGATCGCATGGAGTCGACTGATCCCGCATCGGCAGACGTGGGCTTTCGCGATCGGCAAGTTCCTAACAGATCCGATCTGGTGGCTCTATCTTTTTTGGGTACCCGACTTCTTGCAAAAGAACCATGGACTCGATTTGAAAACGATGGGCCTGCCGCTCGTAGTAATCTATCTCGTTGCAGACATTGGTAGCATTGGTGGAGGGTGGTTGTCGTCGCATTTTTTGAAGATCGGCTGGACCACTAACGCATCTCGCAAGACAGCTATGTTGCTGTGCGCCTTGGCCGTAGCGCCGATCGTGATGGCGGCGCAAACGACGAACCTTTGGATCGCTGTGGCATTAGTATCGATTGCTGCGGCAGCGCATCAAGGTTGGTCAGCAAATTTGTTTACCCTTACGTCCGACATGTTTCCCAAACAGGCGGTCGGTTCGGTGGTGGGAATAGGTGGCATGGCCGGTTCAATCGGTGGAATGTTCATCGCGTTGGTTGTTGGCGAAATACTGCAAAGGACAGGAGGCAATTATGTTCCAATATTTGTTATCGCTGGTTCGGCATACGTAGTGGCCCTGATGCTCATTCACTTGCTCGTGCCTCGACTAGAGCCCGTGAGATTGGTTAAGGGTTGAGATTGAGATCTGGAATGCTACGGTGTGTTGTCGAATCAATCGTTGGGACCGATACAATCGTTATGAAAAACGCTGTCAAGCTACTTCTTTAGGGCAAAGTTTGTGGACTGGGTTGCGTTGCACGAATTCGGTGGAAATGCTTCTTCAACCGATTTCGCGTCACCTGCCATCACGGAACGATGGCACTGGAGGAACCTCAGTTTGGTTTCGTGACCAGACAATTCAAGGCGCGGTTTACGAAACTTTTAGTCACTTTGGGAGTTAGTTCCATGCGTCGAATGATTGTTACTTTTGCAGTTGTAGTTTTTGCCGCTGTTTCTTCGTCCAACGCTTCAGCCGGATTGTTCTGTAAGAAGAACGCTTGCTGCGAGCCAGCACCTGTTTGCTGCGAAGCACCAGCTCCAACATGCTGCGAGCCAGCACCTGCTTGCCGACCCAAGCTCCAACTAGGATGCAAGATCAAAGGTTTGTTAAGCAACCTCAAAGGTCGAAAGAGCTGCTGCGATGCACCAGCACCAAGCTGCTGCGATGCCCCAGCACCATGTGCAGCTCCAGCACCGACTTGCTGTGCAGCTCCAGCACCTTGCGCCGCTCCAGCACCTTGTGCAGCACCAGCACCAAGCTGCGGATGCGACGCTGCTCCAAGCTGTGGTTGCGAAGCTCCAGCACCAAGCTGCTGCAAGCCAGCTCGCAAGCACATCCTCAAGGGTATGCTCTCCAACCTGAAGGGCAAGTTTGCTCGCAAGGGATGCTGCGAAGCAGCTCCTAGCTGCGGTTGCGATGCAGCTCCAAGCTGCGGTTGCGAATCAGCTCCAAGCTGTGGCTGCAACTAAGCCCATCGTGGTAGCCACATAGTGCACCCAACCTATAAACGATTCATAAGACGGAATCATGCAAAGGTCGCAAGGAAACTTGCGACCTTTTTTCGTTGGTGCGTCATATCTCCCTACGGCATTACGTTGGAGATTGCCAGTCGATCTTTTTTTGGAGTAGTCGAACCGAAGTCGAACGCATATTGTATAGGTCATTGAAGGAGTGCAGTCCGACCAGCAGACGCTCAAGCGGGGCCAGTCTGAATGCACGATTGTGTTTTCATTGTTGTGTTTTCGATCGATTCCGGGTCCAGGGACGGCTATAAGACTTATTGATTCCTTTATGCCTCGTACTATTGTTGTTGGTGACATCCATGGTTGCCTCATTGCATTCAATGCATTGCTGAATGCGATTCAATTGGCCCCGACCGATACTCTTGTGACTGTAGGGGACTATGTGGATCGTGGGCCCGATTCCAAGGGTGTCCTGGACCGCCTGCTGGAGCTTGAACAGTCTTGCAATTTAGTTCCGCTCTTGGGCAACCACGAGGAAATGCTTTTAGCGGTATTGGAACGCCGCATGGAGCCTTATGGGTGGCTCAACCATGGTGGTGTGCAGACGATGGACTCGTACGGTTTCAACGGCGATCTAGAATGCGTCCCTAAGTCACATCGGGACTTGATGAATCGGATGCCAAGTTACTACGAAAACGACACTCATTTTGTTGTTCACGCCAATTACGAACCAACCTTGCCGCTCGACGAACAACCTAGCGAGTTGCTACGCTGGATCAAGATTTCCGATTTTTTGCCTGAACCACACGTCAACGGCAAGCGAGCCATTGTTGGCCACACGCACGACCGAAAGGGGGAAATCTTTGAACTGCCCCATTTGGTGTGCATCGACACCTATTGTTATGGTGGCAAATGGCTAACCGCCCTAGAACTCGAAACGGGCAGGATATGGCAATCAACACCCGATGGATTCCTTATTGATCGCGAAATGAGCTAAACTGGCGCATTCGAAATCACTCTTCGTTAGGAATCTTGCCGAGTGGCAAAAAAGAAAAAACACCTACAGTCCACCGAAACGGAGCTGTCCGAAATCAATGTTGCCGCTGGCAACCTGATGGAAAGAGCATTTTGCGCTACCGCATTCCAGATGTACTCTGAGCTTCGGTCCAAAGCGAGAGCCGAGGGTCAGCTCGGGTACTATGTCATCGGTACATTTTTCCAGATGAATCTTGCGCAACGGATGCTCCAATTCGAGACAGTCCGGGAACGAGCGGTCGAGCTTATTGCCATATTCGAGAACGAGGAACAGGCGAGAAAAATCGAGCCGAGCCTCGACTTGGATCAATACGAGGGAATGATCTACTCGATGGGTGCGTGCGCCTACGAGGTGCTCGCAGAAGCAACCGGGGACCTCGACGGCTTTAAGTCGGAAGGGATGCAGGAGTGCCTAACCGGTGGAATCGAGGTGTGCCATCGCATTGGCAAACTAGGTTGCCTCCAATGCTTTCGGGAGTATGCATGCGACATTCATACGGCCGCCGACGACTACGAACTGGCGCGGTATCACTGCAATCAGGTCCTCCAAAACGTAAGTCATTTTGCCGAACGAGGCGATCGACGTTGGTTGGCCATGTTGCGTTTGGCGAATATGGACATCCTTGAGGGGCAGCATGATTCTGGCAGAGCCAAGTTGGAACAAGCAACGGAGTTGGCCGGTGCCAGTTCCGTCAACGATCCCAACGGTGCGGGCATCTCGGTGATGTTTGAACGTTACGCTTTGGACATCATCGAGGGGCACGCGATGGATGATCGAACCGCCGCCACCATCCAATGCTTGCCTCCCAGGGGCGAGTGCCCAGAATACGATCTTGAGATCGATTGCTTAGCAGCCATGGGGTTCGTCATGAATCGGAAATGGGACGAAGCCGAGGAGTTACTGATTGGATGGAATAAATCGCTTAAGCGGAGCAACGCGATCACCAAGTGGCTTGAGACTGGCATTCGATTGGTTGCCTTGTATCGTATCCGAGGCGACACGACCAAAGCCAAGCGATTGGCAGTTCAATTTGAAGAGGCGGCTACCAAAGCCAACGATTGGCAGTCGATTCGTCGTCTGCATCAGTGTTTGGATGATTCGACGAACGTAACACCGCTGGGGACTGTGATTCGAAACACGCGCGCTTCGAGCTCGGTCCCGCACCCAGAACCTGATTCGCTCACACAGGGTGTTGACTACCCAAGCATCGACGGGCCAACTCCAAAGGTTCGAGAAGTCACTCCTCTTTCCGCTTGGTTGGATGATGTGACATCGCGGATTCAAGACGCATCCACGAATGCTGAATCGCAAGGCGAAAAGCGTGTCGACGTGTCGACATTCCGGCGAGAACTAATGAACCGAGACTTTGCCGAGTATTCTCATCCCGAAGACATCGGCAGAGCACTCTACATCATGAATATCCTGGTGACTCCCGACGCCAATCGCGTTGAGATCTGGAAATGGGCTAACCGCATGGTTTCTCGACATCAGGATATCGCCTACCTAATCTCGCTGCTCGGGCGGTTGGGTATGACCATTAGTTTGCTCGATCGGCTGACCGACGAGATCAACAAACGAGGCTTAGACTCATTGTCGGATCTCGATGAAGATCACGTTTCAAGGGATGATTTAGAGAAAGCCGGCGTAGCGGCAACTGCCTCAATCACGAATGAACGATTGGAGCAGCTCATTCGCAAATCCTTGCAAATGGATTCGGCAGGCGTCAACAACAACTTTCGGGCAGCAGAGGTGTTTGAGTACATTGGCAACGATGGCGAAGCGGAACGCTGTTATGCCAGGGCATTCAAGCTGGATCGAACGCGAGATGACGCAGCCCTGGCTTTGTCTCGTATCTATGCGGAATCCGATCGCATCCAGGACGCACTATATGTACTTGACCTCTGCATTCGCGCCGGTGGATCGTCGCAGGAATTGTTATTCGAAGCGGCACTCAAGGCACAGTCGTTGACTCAATACGAATTGCAAGTCAGTTTCTTAAACAAATTGCATGACCAATTTGGACCTGCGCCATGGACAAATTACTATCTCAGTGCCGGACTCCTCGAATTGAAACGACCGTTCGAAGCCATGGAAGCCATCAGGGCCGAAGTCGCCAAGTTTCAATCGCATGGGCTGCACATCGACTCGGTTCGAGCGGCGGCGTTGGCTCAGCTCGGTCAGTCGGCCGCGGCGATCGTCGAAATCGAGAAATGCCTTGCGTACAAACTATCTAGGATCGACGATCTGACCTTGAGTGGTATATCGGGCGCGTTCGAGCGAATGATCGCGGCAGCCAAATCCTGCCCTAACGAACGAGCCATTCAAGCTCGAGTGGAGGAGCGGATGCTAAAAATTGGCATCGCGACCGAGAGCTATTTTGAACAAATACGTGCTCACGAAAAGCCTTGCGACCTCTATCTGTTTCAATGTTATCTTTCGCAGCCGCTGGACGAGAATTGGCCGGATCATGAGGGGTGTTTGCACGAACAAATAGATTGGGACTATTATGTAACCCAATGGGGGGTTCTGGCTCGCGATTCCGAGGAGGCGGCTGACGTGGCGTTGAAGTGGCAGCTCAAATGCTATCCTGAGGAAGCCATTGTGATCAGTGTCGAGGGGGGCGAACAACCCCTTCACGACCGCCCAGGAATAGCGTTTCAGGGCCCTCGCTTCCCGGACATGGATGAAGATGACGACGACGATGAAGATGAAGATGATGACGACGACGATGGCGACCATGGGGATGATTCGAATACTGGGAGTGACGACCGCCGATACGATCCGAGGAACGGATGACGTAAACCTTGACGACCCGAGACTATGATGTTGGCTATGCCAAGGGCAATTTGGATACTCACCATTCACTGCATTTTTTCGTCGCGTCTCATCTCAGGCGAGATCGATTTCGTTCGAGATATTCGGCCAATCTTCGTTGAACACTGCTATGAATGTCATTCCAGCGCAAAGCAAGAGTCGGGATTTCGTCTTGACTTAAGGGGTTCTGCTTTCCGAGGTGGGGACAATCGCGGTCCCGACATTGTTCCAGGAAAATCGGCACAGAGTCCTTTGATGGAGTTGATTCGATCGCCAAACGCCGATTTGCGCATGCCGCCTGACAAGCCTCTTCCGGTCGACAAAATCGAGAGACTGAAAGACTGGATCGACCAAGGGGCAGTTTGGCCAGCGGGAGTTGATTCCGTCTCCAATGAAGATCGCACGAATCACTGGTCCTTTAAGCCACTGAAATCAAGTTCGACAGCACCTAGTATCGATTCGTTTATCGACGCCAGTCTCCGCGCAAAGGGACTTGTGCGCTCGACTAAAGCCGATCCGATTCAATGGTTGCGGCGCGTAACCCATGATCTAACGGGACTGCCTCCAACCTTGGACGAAGCCACCATGTTTCGCCAACGGCTCTCACATGTTGCTTCGATCGATTTGGCGTACGAGGAAGTTGTTGATCGGTTGCTCGCATCACCACGCTATGGTGAACGTTGGGCACAACACTGGTTAGACGTCGTTCGCTATGCTGACACGCATGGGTTCGAAGTCAACACAGAGCGACCAAACGCCTGGCCCTACCGCGACTATATTATTCGCGCATTGAACGAAGACACTTCCTACGATCAGTTGATTCGCGAACAGATCGCAGGCGATGCGTATGGCAAAGACGCCGCGACCGGGTTCCTTGTGACAGCTTCGGTGCTACTACCTGGTCAAATCGGCAAGGACGCACCTTCGATTCGGTTGGCGAGACAAGACGCGCTCGACGAGATCGTCAACAACTTAGGCCAGACGTTTTTGGGGTTGAGCATCGGTTGCGCTCGATGCCACGATCATAAGTTTGATCCTATCTCCTCGATCGACTACTATTCGATGCAAGCGATCGTTTCGGGCGTCGAATACGATGATCGGGAAATACAATCGGAGGAAGCTGCTGAGCGAAAGCAACGTGCGTCACATTGGTACGACAAGATCGCTACACTCGAACAAAAATTAGACCAGTTCGCACCTTTGGCTAGCCCATCAAGCCCACCTCGTTCGGTTCGATCGGACGAGAACTCGCATAAAATTCCTTCCGTGCCAGCTCGCTTCGTCCGATTCGAGATACTGGATGCGAATCTACATTCTTCGCTAGGTTTGATCGAGCCATGCATCGACGAGTTCGAGATTTTCGCAGACAACGACACATCCAAAAATCTTGCGATCGCATCTCAGGGAACGCTTGTCACATCGTCGGGAAGCAAAGAATCGGACAAACATCAACTTCGATTTGTGAATGACGGGGTTTTTGGAAATGGAAGTAGCTGGATGTCCAACGCCAAGGGATACGGTTGGCTGTTGTTTGAGTTACCGCAGCAAGTGAACATCAAACGCATTGCTTGGAGTCGCGATCGGACGGGCGGTTTCCAGGATCGGACGCCCATCGCATATCGACTTCAAGTGGGAGCCGATGAGGATTCCTTGACGACGGTTGTCGAGGTTCCACCGCAACGTCCGGCGATCAATCGACTTCGAACGCTTGATCGAATCTCGCCAATCAAGGCCAAACGGATGCGATTCTCGATTGCAGCTACCAATAGTTTAGAGCCTTGCATTGACGAGATCGAGGTTTTCAATACGCAGGGGAAAAACGTTGCCCTCGCGTCGGTCGGTACGACGCTAAAGACTTCTGGAAACACACTAGTTCCGGAAAGGCATGATCCCAGCTACATTCACGATGGAAAATATGGCGATGACAGCAGCTGGCTGGGAGACGAGGATGGGCGAGGATGGATTGAGTTCGAATTCGCATCGGAAGAGGAACTGCAAAGCGTCGTATGGAGTCGCGATCGTAAAGGTGATTTGGTAGATCGCTTGCCAATTGAGTACAAGATCGAGATCGCATCATCGACCGGTTGGAAATGTGTGGCCGATTCGTCCGATCGTCGGACGTGGCGCGCCGGCATGGACTTGGGGCCATCGATCGTAACCGCAAACTTAAAGCCCGATGAAGCCCGGGTCGCAAACGAGCTTATCCAACAAAGGAACAAATTGGAGTCGCAGGCTCGAGCGATTGAGAAGGGGAATATGGTTTTCGCCGGTAAGTTCCGGGCGCCCGATACAATCCATTGGCTCAATCGCGGAGACCCAGAGCAACCCCGAGAGCCGGTTGTCCCATCGGTTCCGAAATCACTGGGGTCACTTGGGTTAGCAAGCTCTTGCAGCGATCTTGAACGTCGGCTGGGACTTGCGGACTGGATAGCCAGTGAATCCAACCCGTTGACTGCGAGAGTCATGGTCAACCGCGTATGGCAAGGGCATTTCGGTACGGGGCTGGTTGATACACCCAGCGATTTTGGCTGGAGCGGATCCAAACCAACGCATCCCGAGCTCCTCGATTGGTTGTCGCAAGAGTTCATGAAGAGTGCGTGGAGCCTTAAACGATTGCATCGCAGCATCGTGCTTAGCGAGACCTATGGCCAGTCTTCTGACTTTCAAGCAAACACGCCGCCCTTGCAAATGGACATCGACAATCGGTTGCTTTGGAGGTTTCCCGGGCGTCGATTGGACGCCGAAGAAATTCGAGATACGATGCTGGCGATCAGCGGAGAGTTGCGATTGGAAATGTACGGACGCGGCTTCAATGTGTTCGATCAGCGCGGCGGATTGAGCGGATTCAAACCTGTCGAATCGTTCCCGCCAGAGGGATTAAAGCGAGCGATCTATGGGCATCGAGTTCGTCGCGAACGAGATGCGGTATTTGGTGCGTACGACTGCCCTGACGCAGGCCAAAGTACGGCCAAAAGACGAGAATCCACGACTCCCATTCAAGCGTTAAATCTATTGAACAGCACCTTCACTTTAGAAAGAGCAAAAGCGTTTGCGATGCGCATCCGATCGGAGAGTCGTGGGACAGACGGTCATATAGCGTCCACCCAGCGTCAGGTTGTGCTTGCCTACAATCTAGCGT
>JBEBHM010000194.1:0-12396 GCA_040080875.1 Pirellula sp. | reverse complement strand
ATCCAGTTGTTGAGCCATTGTTCGGCATCTTCACGTTCCATAAAGGCACCGACTTTGTCTCGAGCCATCACTTTTAAATAATGAGCC
Organism: Pirellula sp.; assembly: GCA_040080875.1. GTDB lineage: Bacteria > Planctomycetota > Planctomycetia > Pirellulales > Pirellulaceae > JBKCUI01. Next base: position 12,309 of record JBEBHM010000194.1, on the reverse strand, counting down.
ACTCGCGACGTAGCCAGAATATACGGTAGGCGAGCGCTCAGCGCGGCATTTGCTGTTGCATCATCGCCATCTTTGCCCTCGTATTTTTTAGGCTTTTGTGTGGTCTGCCCTCCGACGAAGACCGAATAGTCCCGATCTTTGTAGTTCACCAAAGGCAGGAATCCACAATCGCTTATCTCTTTCTCACGTCGATCGGGTATGAGTACTTCGGTTGGGCATTTCACTTCCAAATCTCCGTCTTCGCTGGTCACGACGTGAGTGAAAAGATTGTCGACTCGACCTCCACTCTCCGCTCCGCGAATGGTTGTACACCATCCCGTTTGCGCGAAAGCATCGGTAAGGCGAGCTCCCATGACGTAGGCAGTGCTCATCCAACAATATTGGTCGTGCGCAACGGTCTTCGGTTTTTTATCTGGCCCCAATTCAACTTCTTCGAAATTGAATTCGTCGATGGGTTTCGTGTTGGCCCCGTAGGGAGGCCTTGCCAATGTTCGGGGCATCGTCAAAACAACAAACCTTGAGTCCTCGGTTTCACGGAAGCTACGCCAAGCGATGTAGCTCTTGGTATCAAAAATATCCTTAATGTCGCGGGGGTTATTGAGCTCGGTCCATTCGTCGAATCCAAACATCTCGCAACCTGCCGAAGCGATAAATGGGCAAAATGCTGCGGCTGCTACACCAGAAACATTTCGGAGCATTTGGATGTCATCGGGATGGTTCGCAAATTCGTAGTCACCCACGATGGCTCCGTAGGGGATTCCGCCTGACTGACCAAACTCGTTTTGATAAATGCTTTTGTGAAAATGGCTCTGGTCAAATTCAACAGCGTCTGCAAGATCTTTTTGCAATTCCCGCTTTTTGCAGTTCATGACTCGCAACTTCAGCATGGTACCCGTCTCGGAATTCATGATCAAATACGAGAGTCCACGCCAGGAACCTTCGAGCTTTTGAAATTCTTCGTGATGCATAATGGCTGCGAGCTGCTTTGAGACCGCTTCGTCAATGCCATCAATGGCTTTGTTAATGGATCGCGTGATGTTTTTGTCGAACATCACAGAACCCTGTAAAGCTTGCTCCGTAAATGTCTTTATGAGAGCTTCGGCATGCGAACGTTCCGTCTGCTTCGTCGCCTTGATAGCGGCTTCGAGGAAGTTCGATTTGTTGGTAGTGGTGGTGGTTTTTTCAGCTGCTGAACTAGCTTGCGAATTGGTCTCTGCCATGAATATGCCTCGACGGTTGGGAAAATGTATTCAAAGGATCTAATAGCTACGCAGGGATACGAAGTTTCAAATCAAGAACTACTGTCAGGTTTGTCGGGCACAATTCCTAGTTCTGCGGCAAGCGCCTTCACATTGTCGGCGTTCTTGAGCACTTCTTCGAGGGTCGATTCCAGCTTGCTGCTAACGTCCGCTTTGGTCTTTAGCTCGCTCAATTGTTCTCGAATCTCGAGGAGTTTCTTGAGGGCAGGTACCTGGTTTGCGACTTGCGCTGGATCGAAATCCTTCATGGATTCAAAGGCAAGATTGACCTTCATGGTTGAGCCATCACCTTTGAGCGTATTCTCAACATCGGTTGAGAATCCTGGTGACATCTGCTTCAAAACTGCATTGATGTTGTCGCGATTCACGTCGACAAATTTCCGCTCTCGCAGTTCTTTGAGCTCGACGGCAACGTATTCTCCTTCCGGCGTTCTGCGCATCGGTTTGCCAGAAAAATCGCCGATCACCCCCATCAAGAAAGGGAGCTCTTTTTTCTCTGTCGCGTCTCCTACTTGGACGTCATAACGAATATGAACACGTGGCTTTCGTACGCGACCCAACTTGTCGTGAACAGAACTCATACATACCCCAACTAATCTTTAGCTCGTAAAGAGGCAGACCATGAAATGCAAATAAGCACATTTCAACCTACCCCCTAAAATACAGGGGACCGCAACAAAATGCAAATTCGACTGTCAATTACTCTTCCGATTTTTCTAGGATTCCCATGCGGCGGTAGACTTCGGACAGCACCGTTCGATCCGCAATCAAGTCTTCTAACAGGTTGGGTAGCGGCATCTTTCCCCACCGGACCGCTTGCTCAAGCGCATAGCTCAATGGGGAATGTGGTTCTGCTTTTCTAAAATAGCTCGCAACCCTAAGGAGGCTACTCAAGGCTTCCTCGCGAGTTTGAATCGAACCTAACGTTGCACTCGTCGCCGGTGTGGAGTTGGAACTACCAAATTGGGATGACTGGGTGGTTGAGTCGTCCGATTCCGTTTCGCGATTAGGCATGACCGACTTGAACCAACTTCGAATCGAATTCAATTCGTCGCGAATTTGACCAAAACCAAAGCCGGCTTTGCCCGATTTATCTTGAAGAAGTGAGTCCATTCGAATGGCGCTTGCGATCGCTATTTCTAGCGACTCCATGAACTCGCCAATTTCTGCTGGATCGAGCTCAGCTAGCCCCTTTTCGATTTGATCTAACGCTAGTAAACCGGCATCTTGCAGTCCGGCTCTCTTGTCTGGAGAAGCTCGCTCCAAGTGCGATGCAAGCATCTTCGACGCATAGCATATGGTAGAATTGGGCGAAACTCTCACGCGGCTTATCCCATCAACAAACATTTCATTCTTGGTCAGCTTGTAGATAAAACTGAGGGAATATGACGGATTGGTTGCGTCCACTGGGAATAGGGTCGGGCCATACGCTTCGACTAGCTTTGCGATCAAGTCCAGTGCTTCCGAGAACCCTCGGTAGCCTTTGGATCGGAGCATGGACTCCAACAGCCAACACAGGACACGTGAATCTTTGGATTGTGTCTCCAAGATCTCAATCGCCATCGCAGCAATCTCCCGCCACTGAGGATCGCGTTGCGGATCGTTAGCGCTGCCCGTGTACTCCCTTTGAACAAGAGAACGGCTTTCCTGATCGAGAAGCTCAATTTCATTCCTGGCCTTCTCAATTTTTCGGGCGGTCTCGCCCGCTATCTGCAATTGAGCAAACACGTTCAGCAAGTCGATATTCTCGCCATCCTCCTTGGATTTGCCGCAAGGTTCCGAGTCCGAAATCGGAGCCAATATTTTTTCGACATTCAATAACGCCATGATGTTTCTCTAGTCGTGAATTCCCATTCTCCTCATGCTGGACGCAAGGCCCTCCAAGATCTTGGCGTGGAGTCGACTCGCCCAAGACTTGCTATAACCTAAACTGGCCGCTGCGTCCTGTAGCGTATATCCCTCGAAATAGACGAGTTGGATTAACCGACATTCTAGAGGAGGTAGCTTTGTAACGAGATTGCGGAGTTTTTCGCTAGCCTCACGATGCAGGATCTTGTCCAACGGACCATCGGAGGGGTCCTGTGCTTGGGCAATCGGATCCGTTTCAGAGTCCACGCCACTGGCCAAATAGACCACTGCGAGAGTCTCGGTCGTTCGAGCAAACCAATTTATGTTGCTTTCCGATCGCTCGGACGTCTGTTCGTTTCTTTCTCTTTCATTTTCGAGTACTTGGTTTGCCATTTGCTCGTACCGCAGCCGTCTGTAACGAGCACGACTGGTCCACGTCATCTTTGCGATCCCATCGTAAATCGCTCCTCGGATTCGATAGTACGCAAAGGTACTAAATTGATTGCCTAACTCTCCATCGAAATCGCGAGCCGCCTCTGCTAGTCCAAGCTCACCATAGGCAATCAAATCCTCTAAATCGACACGTACCGGAAGGTTTCTAAAGATCCTAAGTGCGAGCGAGCGAACCAACGCTCTTCCCTCAGCGATCAGCTCGGACGTGGGCGTCGTTTCCACTATTTACCACCCAATAACTGTTGCTGAAGCTCGAGCAAGCGTTGACGCGAGACAGGATCGCTGCAAAGCGTGCTGCCGATCATTTCGCTCATGTGTGGAATGGATAAGGCCGAAACAACCGCCGATGGCAATCGATTTTGCAGCAATTCCCGAACGAGCTCCACCACAAAGGCATCGAACGCCAGCCCCTTGGATTCGCTCTCCCTAGCGACCCGATGCAGCCTCTCCAATTCTTGATCGTTGATAAGGTCTTTTTCATTTTCAAGGCGAGCCTCAAGAATTGGGACTATCGCGTCTTGAATCGCATGCTTCCCTTGACTATCGCGTGCGTCATCTGATCCTGCTCCAGAAGACATTGTTAATTCTTCCTCAAATGGAATTCTTGTTAGCGAACATTGGTTTTGTCTTTCGAAAGCCATCCATAGAGTCGACTCTTTTCATCTGACGTCACAAGAGTATCACCGTCGTCCAGAAACGCAATCCGCTTGATCGGCGCATCGCGTTCACTTTCCAAGTCGTACAGTTCGCCCAGTTTATCATACGTTGGGGAAGCCAACCAAAGACGTATCGTTCCCGTGGTATCCCCAGTTGCTAAAACCGAATCGACCGGCGATACGGCAAGCTCCGCATCGCTCGGTATCTTTCCGATGAATCGCTCTTTGTTGACAACATCGGCTGGCGGGTCGAGCAAAACAAAATGCAATTCCCCGTCAGCCTTGGATTCGGATTGCGTCGGTACATCCCCAGATTTCAATTGCACCAGAAGGTAACGAAGCGGCTTGACGTTATCGTCTTTCCATCTTTCTTTAAAGAAATGAACGGATTTGACGCTAGCCCCCTTGAGCTGAACCGGATCGATGGTATCCGCTTTTTCGACTCCCAGGGTCTCAATCGAACCATCGTTTTTGACCAGCCCAAGTCCTTGGTCGGCGTTTGGGTCCCATGCAAACTCTGCGACAGAGTCGAATTGCTGAATGGTTTTTCCGTCCGTTGTTGAAACCAAACGCAACTTATCTTTCTCCATTACGGCGAACTGGCGGCCGTCCGGTGACGCTTCAAGGCGATGAGCGTTTGGAAATGCAAATGGCAAACGCTGCCAACTCGATGCACCTTGTTCATCAACATCTAACCTCAGTACGACTCCATCACTGCGCAACGACCAGACCGTATTTCCCGCTCGATCGGCAGTCGAGCACTCAAATCCCGAGACGCCCACGAGATCGATCGCACTTGAGTCTTGCCCGAGACTATAAACCCCTTCATTCTTGGTGGTGATGAAAATCTGACCACCCACGTGCAAAGCGGAAAGGATGGCTTCGTTCTGATTGGCATTCACCGCAGTCTTTCCAAAGCGGGACGATAACCTCTTTAGGCTTGGGTCGAACCACGACAGTCCTTGAGCAAGCTCCGACTTGGGATCAGAAGCTTGGCCATCGCGCGTCACTGCCAACGTGCTTAAGGCTGTTTGGGTACGAGATCGTACCGCACAGTAGACGATGTCCTGGTTGTTGCTGTCTTCGATAACGAGATCAATGGCGTGATAGGACGCGATGAGGGATGTGTCGCCAGTCTTTGCACTCCCAATGAACTTTGGTCTTTCTAGTGCATTTCCATTCAACTTGCTTCTGTAAATTTTGCCGTTGTTAACCACGATATACAATCGCTGTCCGTCTGAGGTCCATTCGCCACTCATGGGAATATCGCCACGAGCACCGATCGTTTCCCGGTGGATCTCATTCACTTTGTCCGATAGAAGCAGAGAACCGTCCGCATTGACCATTGCCACCAATCCTGGATTCTTGGGATTCGTCATCGAAAACTCAGGCCGCTTTCCGGTCACATCATTGGATGGCGGAAATTTAAGCTCGCCACCGCTGGCAACTGCCAAGTAGTCAATGATTTTTGAGCTATCGCTGAAAACGAGGATCTTTCCCGGCTCGATCATGGAAATGCGAGGCAACGCGGTTTCTGTCCCCTTGTCGGTCCAGCGCTTGAGCATGTTTCCCGTCCTGGCGTCCCAGAAACAGTATTCATGGAAATGTGTTGGGTCCGGAAGATATCCACGTTTGGCATCCGTCAAACTCGCCGCCGTAACGATCATACCCGCTTCGATATCGATATGACTATCAACGATTTTGGCTCGTGGAGTATGCCCGAAGTAACTCCAACGATTACCAACTTGCAGGGTCTGTCCGGTCTGCAAATTCCATAAATCGACCACTCCGTCTTCATTCACCGCAATTGCATTAGAGCTTCTGCCTCGCGAGTGCATGCCTACCACAGGAGCCGGGTAAAGTGCTTGGCCTGCGGTTGAACGGCGAGTTACTTGACGACGTTGCTTCTGTCGCTCGACATTTAATGCGACAGCGCTGCCCGAAGCGTCCACTGTGACAACGGTATTTGAATCGACAAACGCAACATTGGAAATATTGTTGCCGCGTGCGGATTCACTGGGTGCACTGGTTAGATACGTTTCATAGGCGAGGTCGCCGTTGGCGGTCATCTTCCAAACATGCGATACAGGTTCGTTGCTTCGGCTAACAAACTGGCCGCTGCCACTGGCACGGATCTTTTCAATGGCGGACCGATGCCGTTTGGGCAACTCACGTCGATCGATCAGCGTGTCGCCTTGAATTTGATAGGTCTCGAGACTTCCATTGCTGAGCCCAAGCAGCAGTCGGTCTTTGCCGATCGATGCCAATGCAGTCACCTCGCGATCCGCCAAATCGGACGGGAGAGACACCAATTTCGTGCTCCCACTGCTAACGTCTACGGAATGGATGTGATTCACGTTGCTGAGCCGCGCTAGAACGATAGCCTGCGTCGCGCTGATCCAACCGATATCCTTGAGTTCGCCTCGGATATCCGACTGCGGTTCTTTAGAAACTCGAGTCCAATTGCCTGATCCAGAACGAGCCCAAAGCCCTTGATTGATCCCAGCCAAAACCGTCTTGCCGTCAGGGCTGTAGCTAAAGCCTTGAAAAGAGCGATTGCCTGTCTCAGAAATACGCATCGGCTCTGCGTTCGAAGCCAGATCCCATCCGAATAATTGGTATGTCTTGGCATTGGCGTCTTGCTCCGTGGTTGCTTTCGCTTCGGTTGCAATGATTGCTTGACTTCCATCTGGAGATACGATGACTGCATTGACGGAGGAGCCGATCGACTTTTTTGCCTTCTCAACCAGCTTACCGTTTTCAAATCGCAGCAGCGATACTTCTCCGGCTTTGTTCCCCGCGACACCGATATTCTTGCCAGGTGCAAAGTCGATCGCCATGACCGTCCCGCCTAAGGGTTGCTTGGGAAGGTCTTGGTTGCTGAGCAATGATATTCTCGCTGCAGCCCAATTGTTCAGGTTGGGTATCAGTGCACCGAGCGAATTAAGATTCGAAGACTTAATCTGCTCAAGGAGAGCGGTGGCTCCTTGGATATCCGACTGCCGGATCTGAGAGATGGCTAGATTAAACTTCTGTGGCTGAGCAGCAAGGTCGATTTGGGCAGCCGCAAGCTTGGCCGCTTTTTCACGAGCTTCGGCTTCGCGCTGTCGGTCTTCTGCTGCCATTGCCCTTGCGTCCGCTATCAGTTGGTCCGCCAATACCTTTTGGTCACGCTTTTCCTGTTCGGACTTTCGTTGTTTCTCGCGAGCCTCGTCGGCCATCGCCTTTTCTTTATCAGCTTCAATTCTGGCTTTGGCGGCCAAATCATTTGCGGAAATGACCTCTTCTTGCTTTTTTAGCAAATCGTCTTGGGCTCGCAATTTACCTGCCTTTTCACTGTCTGCAATTTTCAGCGCCTCGGTTTCATTCTTGGCTGCGACCGCTGCCGACCGTTGTGATTCGTACGCAAAAAATGAAGCCCCGCTCAGCAAGAGCAGCAGCAATGCCACCACCGACGCGAAAACTCGCCTTAATGTTTTAAATCGCTGCTCGCGTTGCATGACCACGAGCTTTTTCCTTTTCGCTTCGGAATAAAGGCTCGCTTCGCGTGCGTTCTTTTCATCCAAGGTTTGCAAAGCCAGATCGAAGTTGCCTTGATCTAGCGCACAGCGACCGTAGGCAAGTCGAGCGTTCTGCAAGCCCTGTTTTGCGAACGCGTTTCCATCCCACAAATCGATCGCGCCCCGAAAACCAAAGATGGCTCGGTTGAAGGTGTCATAGTTCTTTGTATCTTCCGCAGATCGTGCAAGCTCAGTTGAACGGTTCGCCATTTCGATGCTGTCGTTGTGCTTGAGAATCTCGCGAATGGCAGCTTGCAAGTCCGCGACCGAGGCATAGCGATCCTCTGGTTGGGTATGCATTGCTGTGCGGGCTACGCTCAACAACGGATCGTTGGATGCTGGATCCACAATGGTATTCTCTAAGGCGAGGTTTAGTCGCTCTCGCTGATTGCGGCCTGCATGCGGCGGTTTGCCCGTAACGATCTGAAACAAGATAGCTCCAAGCAAGTAGATATCGCAGTGCTTGCCGATGCGATCGCGGCGATCTGCCGCCATCTCAGGCGCCATGTAGTCCGGAGTTCCTCCAAACGGTACCAATGGCTTCGAAGTGATATCGATCGCCAAACCCCAGTCGGTTACATAAACTTCGCCATAGCTCCCGACGATCACGTTGTCGGGTTTGAGATCGCGGTGAATGATGTTCTTTGTATGTGCAAAGGCAACTGCGTCGGCTACCCGATTAAATACTTCGAGGTTCTCTGCCTGAGAACGACTGCGCATTATTTTTTGCCAGTCCGAACCCGAAATGAGTTTCATCGAATAAAAGACGATGCCCTCACCCGAAGCGCCTAATTCATAGATGGGTGGAATGTTTGGGTGGTCCAAATCAGCCGTAATGGCTGCCTCGTAAAAGAACCGCCTACGAGATGTTGCGTCTTTGGCATTGTCGGCCTTGATCGTCTTGATCGCCACCGTTCTGTTAACTGCCGTTTGAATCGCGGAATAAACGATCCCCATCGCCCCTTCACCGACTTTGTCTTGAATCTGATAGTCGGCGTTTTCTGCCCCTTCGCTGTTCGCGTCCGCTACGTTTCTGGTTGCAACGCGAGTAAAGATCGAATCCGATGCCTCGGGACGCTCGTAACGCAACGACTGCTTCGAGTCTTTACCAGACGATCCAATGGCTGCGTCCCAAACTCGCTTCAGACGACGTTCGCTACCCGTATCGCTAGGCTGCCCCGTGACCTCTCGAACGTCGCTGTCGCCGTACTGCATTGTGGTCGGATCGTTCGACGCTTCTGAATCTCCGGATTGCAAGGTATCCGTCTTATCGGTGCTATCACTGGATTGATCTCCACTAGGCAGGGAAGTGCCATGAGTTTGCGACGAATCGTCCATCACTTCCGATGCATTTTGACTGGCGTTGGTCGATGGTTCGGCAACCTTGTTGGATTCCAGGAGCGAATCCAAATCCTCCGGATTCAAAGTTCCCCCGGCCAGTGGTTTACCCACAAGGGAAACACCACACTTAGGGCACTTGACGGCTCCCGCTTTGACTGAGCTTTTACATTTGGGGCAGACGCTCATGAATCACTCCAGGTATCGATAACAACAATGAAAATGTTTTGTTTTGGCAAAAAGGATCTTGATTTACTTTTTTATGGCTCGCAGAAATTGACGCCGTCGGCGATCGCTTCGGGAAAAACCTACGAGAGTTGGATCGTCAACATGCTCCAATGTTTGGTCTTGCGCGTCTGTCGGTTCCTCTTTACGGCGTCGTTTCAAGAGCCACATCGAACTAAGCAAGAAAGCGACGGATGCAGTTCGCGGTTGAGGTTCATCGCCATCGTTTCGAATGCTCCATTCTTCCGCAGAACGGGAACTGCGAAGCGGGAGCATCGCACCCTTGTCAACAGGATCTGCTGCCGGTTTCGTGTCAGATTTTTGTTCCGATTCCGTAGCCGGAACTAGAATGGGTTCATCCGTTGCAGAGGATTGATCAGGGATGTCGCGAACCGGGAAGACGTCGAGGACGCTTCGGTTCCCGTTACCATCTTCGAAAATGATGGTGTAGGCGCCGCTAGGCTTGGTTGGATCGGCAAGAATGGCTTGCTTAATCTTTGCGACATCTTCCGACGTGGGGGCGCCTGAGGTGAAACTGGGTTGCAATTCCTGCGGCAGATCGATTTTAACCGTAGCGCCATCGTCTGTTTTGACTGTAATGTTGGTTTTGCCTCGGGCATCTCCACCAACACGGCGGATGATGTCTTCGGAACTGGGCAACTCCGATCGATCGGGCTGCCCATCGTTGTTCATATCCGAGTACTCTACGCGATAAACTTCAATGGATGGCTTTTTCTCGACGAACGTGCCCAGTTCGACCGGGATAATGGGGATCACATCAACCGTCGGAATTAGTTTGGCTTCCACGAACAGCGACGGAGATGGAACAGGCGGCATTACCGGGTTTGTGGGCATGGGAATACCACCACCACCGACACTCTTTACATTCAAAATCGCCTTAGAGTCGTACGTCAGGTCTTCGAACGTGCTTGTTGGATCTTCATAATCAGCGTTCTTGTCTCCCTGGAACAGGAAAAGATTGTCCGCTCTGCGTAAAACAGCATCGGTTGGTAGCAACAAATTTGACTGAAGGAACGTCGACGCAAACGAAGTGCTTCGGATAAACAGTCCCGCCATGCTCTCGTCAGGAGACGAAGGACGATTAGGATTAGGTGAAGGAGGAAGTGCACTGTTTCCCGTATTGGAAGTCGTGGCGAACATCTCCATATTTCCATCGGCATAGCCGATAAACGCAATAAATCCGAGCTCACTTACCTCGCCAAACCGGATCGCGACTCGTTGCAATGTATGTCGATTGATAGCATCATTGTCAGCCGCCGTAGAAACCACCACAAACTCAGTACTTCGATTCACGCCTGTGGCAGGCTGTGCTGCATCATAAAAAGTGGAATCCAACAAGTCCGGCGTTGAACCCAAAGGCGTCGAGCTAACAATCATCTTAACCATGACATACACGCCGACGGAGATCTGAGCCGTAGTCACAATATCGCCAGCGTTATGATTGAGCTTGCCGCCGGCCACGAGTACGACCCCACCGTGTGTTGCCGAAGTGCTTGTGCTTGTTATGGACCCATTGAGGTTTAAATTGTTCGCCCCCAAGGTTTCAACGTAGATATTGGGATTTGCGCTGTCACCAGCATTTATCGACTGTACCGATAACGCTTTGTCGTTCTTCAAGAACAACGCATATCCATCGCCCTCAAATCGCGATTGAAATTCAAAGTTCTGACGGAGCGACCTCATGCCCACGCTCAAACCATCAATCGTTTGGTCAACTCCAGGGGCACCTGGAGGAAGGATGGCATTGCTCGTGGTGGCCGACAACCTGTCCAAAAAGTTATTCCCGTCATCATTGGCCGAACTATTCGTTGTCTGCCATACTTCTGAAAGCCTTTCGTTGGCTTCTATGATTGCCTTAAGAATGTTGACGGAAGCGCCTGTTAGGTGAGCCGATTTCCCAGCGTTGATGTCCAAGAGATTTCCCGTAAGTCGCGATGTGAACAGAGTTGCAACTCCAAAATCACTTGTCAAAGGTTCCACGAATGTAACGGTGTTCCCCGCGATCGCACTGATGGTTACCGTTTGAGTCGCTGCAGCGCTGGCGAGTTGGACTCGGTCACCAACCGAAAGTCCACTCGCTTCGTTGGCAGTGACTTGGTTTTGCCCGATGGTTGCGGCTACTGTCAATTCGTAAGGCGTCTGGTAGGTATCTCGAATCGAACCATCCGCTTTGAGGAATATATCGCCAGCGATCGCTCCGACCGTATCGATGCGACTCACTAGGATATCGCCACCATTTTGTGAAGTAACATTTGCATTTCCTCCAAACGTATCAATCAACGTAGTCGCCCTCATGATGACTCCGTCGTTTCGTGGCTCGATGGGTGGATCGTTCAATCGATTGTTGGCGGTCAAATTCACTCTTCCCTTGCCAACCTCAAAACCACTCACAAGGATGTTCGCATTCAACAGTACATCATCGCGCGCATCGACAGTTACGTTTCCAAGCTTCGTCAAAATGTTAGCGTTAACGACAATGTCGCTGCCATTGCCTGCCAGAGTTTCCAATAAAACGTTGCCTCTCTCTCGCGTTTGAATACCGAAGCTCGCATCAGCCCCAGGGTTAATCGTGATTGTGCCATCCGCACTCCGTAAACTGATCTCTCCAAGCTCATTGGGAGTTGCCATACTTATGGTTCGCGTCCTTAAGTCCTCCAAGGCATCGAACGTAACACTGTCTATAGTCGAGCGAAATCGCACTTGAGCCACTGTGATCGGATCAACCCGATCAACGAGGACGTCATCGACCTCTCGCACGTAAATTCCGTCGGTGCTGACCGCAGCAAGTCGATCGACTTGAACATCGACCTCGTTGGCTGGAGATGGGATCGCATGACCAATCGATCCCGCCTCGCCTGCTCCAACCGCATCGCTATCGGCCACCATCCGTAGATTGCGTGCAAAGACATTCAAGGTATTTGCGCCGAGGCTATCGTTGTTGTCCAGGAT
>JBEBHM010000878.1:0-3306 GCA_040080875.1 Pirellula sp. | reverse complement strand
TTCGCTAAGAGACAGAGATGCGATTCCATGTTCGTACATTTCGTATCGAAAGTCTTCGCGAACAAATCGTCCCTCCCGTCCCATATTCTTTGTGAGATAGGTCAGTCCCTTGCTGACTTCATCGCGATATTTACCTTCTTTATGGGTATGACCGGCTCCCAAATAGCAGAGCAATGCTAGTCCGGTGGCTGAGACGCGTTTGGCCGATCCGGTCTCGATCGTCCCGTGGGAACATCGCCCGTTGCAAGGTCTGTCCGCCATGTCCATACTCCAAGATCCATCGTATGCTTGGTGCGCCGCAAACCAGTCCAAGGCTGCGTCGACCGCTTGCTCGCTCTCTTTGCTTCCTCCGTTTTTCAAAGCCATCCGACCTCGATTCGCGGGGCTGCGTCCCTCCATCGAATTGCCCGAAAAAAGATTCTGCTGCGAAGAGGACTGCGTTGCCGCCACTTTGTTTGTCAAGGATGCCAGCTCTGCAGGTACCAACGTGGTCCTCAACGATTCGATCTCAGCTAAGTCCGTTGACTTATCTCGCAACGATTCAAGTGAGTTGGCGGATGCAACGTCGAGTACCACGGCGGATTCCGCATTGGCTTGCATGTCGCCCTGGATCTTGGACTCTTCCTCCGCGCCTGGGGCAGCCAATTCAAAGGCGTCGGTATCAATACCCATCTCGACGTCCGAAAACGAGAAGAGCAGCGTACGACGAGAAGTTCCCGAAGAAAGTGTTATGAAGGCCAATGCAAGGATGATTGCCACGTGCAAACAAAGACTTGCCAAGAACGAAATAGAATCGCTCGATGGTTTGGGGCGAATGCGCTCCAATAAAGTCTGGAGCCAGAATCCCAAATCGAACTTGAATCTTTCCGAAACAGTATCGTGATTGGTCGTATGGGCAGTGATCGCCATGACTTCACTAAGGGTTGTTTTTGGATTTCGCCGCTGCAGCAAGCTTTTCAGCCCTTTTTGCCCTCTTCTCATCAGCGTCTTTTTTTCGAGCCTCCGCCGCGTCTTTAATCTTTGCTTCGCGTTCTTTCTGGGCTTGCATCATGGACTCTTGAACCGACCGATTGGCCTCGGCTTGGGCCTGCGCAATGACGAGCTGTTGCTGCATGTACGCTTGCTGCATTGACGATCGTTGCATCAGCGCCAATTGTTGCTGATACGAATTCCGCAGATAGGTTGGTGCAAGGTACGGAGAAGATCGAAATGCCAGCGCGTTGGAGTAACCGCTAGTTGATGTTGGACTCCATTGGCAGCCGCCTCCACCACCACCCGCTCCTCCGCCAACAGGCCGCTGAGCATCGGCAGCGCCCACCGTAATCATTCCCATAAATGCTACAATCGACCAACAGATAAGTCGTTTCATAAACGTTCCTTCGATCCGCGATGCCAGAGAAAAGTGGGACCAACCAAAATCATAGCGCATTCAAGAGTCAGAAGAAAGCGGAAAAATTGCTCGATTTTCAAAATCAAGTCATGGATGATCGGCCTTGCTCGCTACGCCATGTCAAAACGACGTTTCGCTCGAACAGTTGAGACATCTGTTCTACAATGTGAATCGCGGCCTACAATTCTCATTCCACGCTAAAAGAATTCTCCATCCAACGAATGTCACAGTCGACCCCTCTCAAAGCAAGCGATTGGCATTCAATTCGAAACGTATACATTCAGTTGGCGGCTGTTCTGTGCTGCGTTCTGTTTTCCTCAGACGCTTTTGGACAAGCGGGTCGCAATAGCAATACCGGGCTCTTTGAATTTGTTTCGCCTCGTCTCAAGATAATTAGCGACATCCCGATCGATGCGGAGTTAAGTAGTTGGCCCTCGCTGCTCGACCAAGCGATAAATCATTGGAAGGAGTTCTTTGGTGTTCCAACGATGGACTCGGACAAGTTTTCTGCCACGGTCTACGTCATTCGCGATCTGAACAACTTTCAACGGCATGGACTGCTAGACGGCGTTCCTGCCTTCGACGAGGGGTATCAGTTTGGTGATAGGCTCTTTTTACGCGAGCAGCCATCGATCTACTATCGAAGGCATCTGTTCCTACATGAGGCAACGCATTGGATCATGTGGCATATCTACGGAGGTTGCGGCTCACCCTGGTACATGGAGGGAATGGCAGATATGCAGGGGACCCATTCGCTTGGCGATGGTGTGAAGGGCAATGATTCCCTGGGCAACGGGCGTTTGCGGCTAGGCATTATCCCAGGCTCTCCTTTGCAAGTCCCGTATTGGGGGAGGCTCAAAAAGATTCACGAAACAATGGAGGAGGGTACGGCTCCTTCGTTGGCTCAGATTTTGGCTTACGAGAATGATCGAGATCGTACCATTCGATATTCCTGGAGTTGGGCAGCGTGCGTTTTTTTTGCCAACCATCCCAAGTTCGGCCCAATCCTGCACCAAGTGCGAGGGAACAAGATGGACTATTCGGATTCGTTGTCCCGAAGGCTACGCGCCTCCATTGGAAATGCTTGGGAAGAGGCATGCATCGACTGGAATGGGTTCATATCCGATCTGGAATTTGGTTACGATCCGCAGCGATCCATGGTTCTTAGTGGAGAACCGACGTCGGCCAAACCATTCAAAGCCAACACTTCGTTCGCGTTAGCCACCGATCACGGTTGGCAACCGACAGGCATTCAAGTCGATGCGGGACAGTCCATCCGCATCGTTTGTTCTGGCCGATATCGCATCAGAGACAACGCAACTGCTGGGCAAGTGCTCTCAGATCGCGATTGGGAATCGGAACCACAAGGGATCACCATCGAATATTTTCGCGGCCTGCCGCTCGGTTGCGTCGTAGCCACGATTCAATCGGCTGCAGGCAACCAATCGACGCATCGCTGGGAACCGATCCGCATTGGGCGAGACGCGACTATCGATTCCAAATCGTCAGGGGTGCTCTATCTCAAAATCAACGAGCCCTCCGGCCGATTGTCAGATAATAGCGGCCGCATCGACGTCAAAATTATGATTCCAAAATAGAGTTCGATCGCATGATCGCGTAGCCGCGTATCTCCGAGACGCGGAAATCTCCACCATCGCATTGCTACCTATGATTTCCTATACAGCTTCTAGCTGATCAACTTCCTATTCCAGGCGGCGCAATCGTGACGATTGCAAATTCGAACGCCTAATTGACGGCGTATCCAACCGGTAACCTTCATGATACAAGAACCGACGGGACTCTCGCATTCGCTCAAGACTCCGTAGCATGCCTTGCAATTCCATATGTGTTTCGATAGGAGCAACAACGACAAGCAGTCCGCGTTGCGTGTCGCGGTACTCAATCAGCTCGCTCGT
>JBEBHM010000193.1:0-12436 GCA_040080875.1 Pirellula sp. | reverse complement strand
ACCGGTTCCGTCAGCACGCAAGAATGCAAAGCTATTGTCCGGGGCGAATTCAATCTCGTGAGGTTGTGCACTCGTTGCAGCCAAGCCACGGAACAACGTGTTGCCTAAGTTCACGGTTTCGGGGGTCGCTAGGGTTCCGGTGCCTACAGCGTCAAAACGCAAGCTCGCCCCAAACGATCCCGTAATCTCCGATGTTGCTCCACCTAACTTAACATTGTTGAAGCTCAATGCATCGACATCTGCATAGCGTTGAATACCGATCATCTGATTGCGGTACTTGCCGCTGATATCCACGTTGTTCAAAACAATGGTGCCAGAGGGTAGTGTCCCCGTACCTGTTCCATCACCAACACCACGCAGTTGAATCGCCAAGCGTCCGCCGGTTCCCGCTCCTTCATTGCGGTTACCGGTCATGGTCAAGTTGGTCAGATTGACCGCATTGTTGTATTCGAAGAAGTTGACATCGCCGGTGCCACCGGTCCCCGAGGTACCGTTGTTGCTGAATGACAAGTTGCTAAGGCTGACGCTGTCCACTGAGTCGCCGGTAACACTGTTACCGAAAACTCCGACTCCGTTGACACTGAAACTTGTAAAGCTGCCATTGTTGATTTGCAGGCTCGCGAAATCGGCAGTGCTGCCGACGAAGACTCCAGTTCCGGCCAATCCAGCCAATCCATCGAAATGGAAGTTGTTGAGCTTGACGGTGTTATCATCTCCAAAGCTCGTGCCTGTCAGTGTGACTAGATTTCCGCCCGTGGCCGGAGTCAGAGTCGTTGTGGCAACGCCCAATCCATCTACGGCACCGATTACGTCGACGTCCTTGCTGATCGTCAAGTTCTCAACATAAGTACCCGTCTCAACATCGATAGCATTACCTGGCGTGGCTGCATCAATGGCAAGTTGAATCGACTCGTCGTTTGCTCCCGTTCCTGGCGTCGTAACATACAGCCTTCCAGCAACCACACGAATGACTCCCGATCCAGCGTTGTCTGGCCCATGGAACATCTTGTCTTCGATACGGAACGCGTTCGCCAGCACTCCAGGTGCGAGTCCGTCATAATTTGTCGCGTTGTATCCCAATGCTGCCAAATCGATGGCTAGTGGGCTCAGGTTATGAATAAAGTAACTTGTTCCACCAAACAGATTTCCAGTTCCAGTGTTGGCAACAGTTGCAGTGAACTGAATCTTCAAGTCTGTTGCATTGTCTACGCCACCATTGAAGTTTACGTTGTCCAATGCGACCGAACCGGCAACGGAAACACCTTCGAGGAATCCACGTATGGAGTTGGTTCCAGTGATGATAGCCGAGCCATTAACTCCGATCGTTACCCCAGTGCCTGTTAGAGGTCCGGCGATACCGGTCAGGGTTGTACCGGTGATCGTTGCCTCACCACCGCTAACCGCGATTGGGTTGGTCAGGTTCGAGATGGTCTCGGTGATCGTTGCCTTGCCACCAGCGACTTGAATGGCATGTGTCAAGCCAGATCCATAAGTGTTGCCGCCATCCACACCGATCTTCACGCCATTGGCTGCGAATGTTCCGCCAGGAAGCGTGTTTGCAACCACGACCGCGATCCCTTCGGAGCCTGTGTTTGCATTGAACGTGTTGTTATGAACAGTTCCATCAATGGGTAGGCTTGTGCTCGCTCCCAAGCTCGGGCTCTGTGCATCGAACACTACATGCAAGAAGTCCGCTCCTCCCAAGAGGGCTGGCGGTGTCAGACCTGCCGCAGGAGTAAAGACGTTATTCTTGATCTCCGTGCCGATGGCGTTACCTACCGAAACTCCAATCACTTCTCCTGTAAACGTATTGTTCGAAATCGTTATCGGGGATGTTGCCTGGGGATTCTGATTGATCTGGATGCCTGTCTTATACGGATCGCTTCCCGAAGCTGCAAACGTGTTATTTAAGACGTTGATAGGTGAACCCGCATTGGGACCGCTGATCCAGAGGCCAGCTCCACCACCGCGATGCTGGCCAACAAACATATTCGCTTCACCCACACCAGGACCACCGATGGTAGTAGTACCTCCGGAGGCAAATGCGAGCAACAAGTCGTTGCTAGCACCCGCCAACGTATTCCCCTTCACGCTGGCCTGTACTTCTGACAACCAAACAGCGCGTTGGAAGAAGCTGCTTCCGCTAGCAATCTGAATATCATTACCAGTCAACGTCACCGATTCGATGCCATTGGTGAGACTTGGACCGTAAAGAACTACACCGGCAGCATTGGTTGTCAGGCTAGGAGAGCCAGTCCATACAGTGCTTGCATTGTCTCCTATCGAATCGATCTTGTTGTTCGAGAGTGTCAAGCCATCGAAATCGGCACTCACCGCAGCGATACCCACCGGAGCTATCGGAGCGGTCCCGCCGATAACTGCGTCATCATTTTGATTGACACGCAGGTGCATGTCCTTGACGGTCACACCGGTAGCGTTGATTGTCATCAACACCTGCTGGCTGCCCGCAGTGCGGGTCAACAACGGGTCATTGCCCATCACTCCGTCGTTGTCACCATCAATGGTGAGATTGTTCTTGTTGACAATGACCGTCTCGTCATAGGTATGCGAGCCTTTGACATGGACGGTTTCGCCTACATCGGCAGCGTTGACACCGCGTTGAATGCTGCCGCTACCTGCGGTCACGAAGACCTTGCCATCGACGACGTTGACAAAACCTAGTGCACCGTTGTCAACGGAATGGGTGATTCGGTCTTCCACATGGAACTGATGGGCAAGCGACATCGCAGATGCATTCACAGCTCCGCTACCAACATCGAATAGGTTGTCCTTTGCATCCAGGTTCTTTGTAACAGCCCCACCCGCACCGGTTGCATCCAGAACAATGAAGTTGGTGAGGGAATCATCAAATGTATTGGCAAGTGTTCCCGCACCCCCAAGCGTCACTGTGCCGAAGTCGGGTGATGCAGTTGGCAAGACAGTGTTGCTGTCCTTGAGCAGGATGGCTGTGCCCGTCGCGCCGATAGCACCGCTGAATGTATTTTTGGTGATCGTAGCTCCCACCGGCTGCAACGTACCGACCGAGGTCGAATTGAATCGGTTCGTATCCAGCACGATGTGTGCGTAATTGGTAGCTGTTGTTGCCGGAGTAAATGCGTTGTTATCGATTGTTACTGCCGACGAGTTGTCTAACACGATACCGGTCGTATGGCCTGTAAACGTATTGTCTGAAACCATTACCGGAGCCGATGGACTATGAGCCGATCGAATCAGCAGGGACTGTGGGAACAACGGCGATAGCATCGCAAAATCGTTGTCCGTAATGTTCACTCCGGCGTTCGGACCGCTGATGTCTATGCCCGCCAGATTCAGAGTGTTCCCAACGATCGACGTCACCCCACCCGTCGAGAACTGAACCAACATGTCTTGAGCTAAACCGTTCAAGGTGTTGCCTTGACCCACGCCAGAACCACCGATTGAGCCGTAGACTCCACGCAACCAGAGTCCACGAGAAAAGATCGACAAATTGCCCGGCATTACATTGCCTCCGGTACCGGTTTCCACCGTGTTGCCTTGGACTGTGATTTGCTCCCCGTTGCCGAGCACCACGATACCCACGCCCGTCGTACCAGAGAAGTTCGGTACGTTAAATGATTTGTCTGCTGTTCCGTCTTTGTCGATCGAGGTGACCTTATTGTTGGTCAACTTGAGTCCATCAATTGCGAAACTTGGATCAATCACACCCGTTGTTAGGTTGTATTCCGAAGCGGCGATACCCGCAGCGGCGTTATCTTGATCGACCACAATGTGGAAGCCATCGACGGTGACATCATCGGCCGTGATCGTCATCACTGCCAAATTGTCACCCATCACGCCGCTGGGAGCTACCAGCTTCACTTCGGTCTCGCTACCGCTTGGCGTCAAATCGGTTACCGCCAACAGATTGACCGACTTGTGAACATTGACCATTTGCGTGTAGTTGCTGTTCAACACATAAATGGTTCCGATTCCACTCTCCAATCCAACTGCATCAATAGCATCCTGAATCGTTGCAAAAGAATTCACGCCAAAGGTCAATGCCACAGGAAAGAGAATTTCTGGATTACCACCGATGGCCGATCCAGTCCAATCCGCATCGACATAAACCGGCGTGACAGCTGCGGGTGCCGCCGGTGGACTGAAGAAAACTCGCGTTTTGCTGGAATTGTCTACTACGTGATAAACAACTTGCTCGATCAATCCTAACGACGACGTACCGAAATTGTTCCTTTGCGCATATACGTCTGCTCCCGGTGACGGCGGTGGAGGCGGAAGCTCCGGTGTTGGCGGAGCAGGTGGCGGCGGTGGTAATACTTCGTCGTCTATGAGATTCTCGATTGCAAAACTACCACCAACTCCAGTGTAGCCAGTAAGGACATTACCTCCTGTACTGGAACCCAAAATCCCACTACCGGTGCCCAGGCCGGTGAAATTGCTCGGCGAACCGGTTTGATCTTGCCCCGCATCTACCTCTGAGGATCCTGCGGTACGGAGACCAACCTTGTTTCCTGTCAATGTGTTGCCTTGAAGCAATGCCCTGCCATCCGTGACATCTACGCCTGTCGCAAAGCCTGTGACGCTGCTACTGACGACCGAAGCTCTGCCATTGCTGCTAACGGCGATACCTGTGCCCGTCAAGGGACCGGCGATTCCGGTCAAAGTTGTTCCGGTGATAATAGCTTCGCCAAAGCGGACTGCGATTGGGCTGGTTAGTCCACTGATCGTTTCGGCGATCGTCGCCTTGCCACCAGCGACTCGGATGGCCGTGTCGGCAGCGGCGAGACCGCTGTAGTCGTTTTTATCAAGGGCCGTTCCGCCTATCTGTAAACCGGCGAAGCTGCTGTCGTACAGGTCGTCCTCAATGCGCACAGCAGTTCCGGTCGAACCAGCTGCCGAATGGAATGTATTGTTGAAAATCTTGGTGTCGATCGAAATCGCCGTACTACCGCTGTTGCTCGCGTTCTGTGAATCCACGCGGATATCGACATATTCTCCATCGACTGCAGAAACGTACACTAAGTTAGCTGCTGGTGTGAACGTGTTGCCTTGAACGGTGACTCCGTTGGCACCACCGATATCGACGCCCAATGCGTGACCGGTAAAGCTGTTGCCGGTGATGTTGATGGGCGAGGTAGCACCGACGGTACTGTGATTGACTTGCAACGAAACGGGGAAGCCCGCAGGATCACCAGCAACAGGAGCGAAAGCGTTGTTGCTGACCGTTATTGGGCTGCCACTGTTCGGGTCTGCAAGCACGAGACCAGCTCCACCAGCCCGATGCTGTCCGACGAAGTCGTTATTGTCAATAAGTGACGCACCACCGGAAGCGAACTGGAAGATCACATCGTTGGCCGCACCAGCGATGGTATTGCCCGTGATGTCAGCGTTGAGAGCCGTCAACCAAACACCGCGTTGGAAGAAGCTCGTACCGCTGAGAATGCTGATCGTGTTGTTGGTGATATCGACGTCTTCTACTATTGAACTTGGACTGCTCTGGCCGTGCAGCACGATTCCCGCGGCGCGAACTGTCAGGCTAAAAGGCGGGGCACCCGTCCAGTTGGCTGGCGCACTTCCAATCGAATCGATCTTGTTATTATTGATTACCAGCCCGTCGAAATCGGCACTCACCGCAGCGATACCCACCGGAGCTATCGGAGCGGTCCCGCCGATAACTGCGTCATCATTTTGATTGACACGCAGGTGCATGTCCTTGACGGTCACACCGGTAGCGTTGATTGTCATCAACACCTGCTGGCTGCCCGCAGTGCGGGTCAACAACGGGTCATTGCCCATCACTCCGTCGTTGTCACCATCAATGGTGAGATTGTTCTTGTTGACAATGACCGTCTCGTCATAGGTATGCGAGCCTTTGACATGGACGGTTTCGCCTACATCGGCAGCGTTGACACCGCGTTGAATGCTGCCGCTACCTGCGGTCACGAAGACCTTGCCATCGACGACGTTGACAAAACCTAGTGCACCGTTGTCAACGGAATGGGTGATTCGGTCTTCCACATGGAACTGATGGGCAAGCGACATCGCAGATGCATTCACAGCTCCGCTACCAACATCGAATAGGTTGTCCTTTGCATCCAGGTTCTTTGTAACAGCCCCACCCGCACCGGTTGCATCCAGAACAATGAAGTTGGTGAGGGAATCATCAAATGTATTGGCAAGTGTTCCCGCACCCCCAAGCGTCACTGTGCCGAAGTCGGGTGATGCAGTTGGCAAGACAGTGTTGCTGTCCTTGAGCAGGATGGCTGTGCCCGTCGCGCCGATAGCACCGCTGAATGTATTTTTGGTGATCGTAGCTCCCACCGGCTGCAACGTACCGACCGAGGTCGAATTGAATCGGTTCGTATCCAGCACGATGTGTGCGTAATTGGTAGCTGTTGTTGCCGGAGTAAATGCGTTGTTATCGATTGTTACTGCCGACGAGTTGTCTAACACGATACCGGTCGTATGGCCTGTAAACGTATTGTCTGAAACCATTACCGGAGCCGATGGACTATGAGCCGATCGAATCAGCAGGGACTGTGGGAACAACGGCGATAGCATCGCAAAATCGTTGTCCGTAATGTTCACTCCGGCGTTCGGACCGCTGATGTCTATGCCCGCCAGATTCAGAGTGTTCCCAACGATCGACGTCACCCCACCCGTCGAGAACTGAACCAACATGTCTTGAGCTAAACCGTTCAAGGTGTTGCCTTGACCCACGCCAGAACCACCGATTGAGCCGTAGACTCCACGCAACCAGAGTCCACGAGAAAAGATCGACAAATTGCCCGGCATTACATTGCCTCCGGTACCGGTTTCCACCGTGTTGCCTTGGACTGTGATTTGCTCCCCGTTGCCGAGCACCACGATACCCACGCCCGTCGTACCAGAGAAGTTCGGTACGTTAAATGATTTGTCTGCTGTTCCGTCTTTGTCGATCGAGGTGACCTTATTGTTGGTCAACTTGAGTCCATCAATTGCGAAACTTGGATCAATCACACCCGTTGTTAGGTTGTATTCCGAAGCGGCGATACCCGCAGCGGCGTTATCTTGATCGACCACAATGTGGAAGCCATCGACGGTGACATCATCGGCCGTGATCGTCATCACTGCCAAATTGTCACCCATCACGCCGCTGGGAGCTACCAGCTTCACTTCGGTCTCGCTACCGCTTGGCGTCAAATCGGTTACCGCCAACAGATTGACCGACTTGTGAACATTGACCATTTGCGTGTAGTTGCTGTCCAAGACATAAATGGTTCCAATACCACTCAAAAGCCCGACCGCATCAATGGCATCCTGAATCGTCGCAAACGAGTTCACGCCAAAGGTCAAAACCACCGGCAACATCGTCAACGTGTCTTGGAAGCCAACTTCCGGATTACCACCGATCGATGCGCCTGACCAATCGGCATCGACATAAACCGGTGTAACTGCTGCAGGTGCCGTCGGTGGACTGAAGAACACTTGCGTTATGTTAGAATCGTCTACTACGTGATAAACAACTTGCTCGATCAATCCTAACGACGACGTACCGAAATTGTTACTTTGCGCATATACGTTGACGAACGAATTTGGCGGAGGTGGAGGTCCGCCAACATCGCTTGGCGGTGGCAGCACATTGAGATTTTCGATGGCAAAGTTGCCCGATGCTCCAGTGTAGCCAGTAAGGATATTACCACCTGTACTGGAACCAAAAGTGCCACTACCCGAGCCCAGGCTGGAGAAATCGGTCGGCGAACCGGCTTGATTTTGCCCCGCATCCACGGTTGCATCCGCAGCGGTACGTAGCCCAACGGTGTTACCTGTGAGCACATTGCCTTGAAGCAACGCCTTGCCCGCATTGACATCTACGCCCGTCGCAAAGCCCGTGACGCTGTTGTTGAGTATCGAAGCCTTGCCAGTTCCTGTGACTGAGACGCCCGTGCCAGTCAAAGGACCAGCGATACCGGTCAGGGTTGTACCGGTGATCGTTGCCTCACCGCCGCTAACCGCGATTGGGTTGGTCAGGTTGTTGATGCTCTCCGTAATCGTCGCCTTACCACCAGCGACTTGAATCGCAATGTCATTGGCTTGTAGACCCGCGAAAGCATTCTTGTCTGCTGCTGGACTTCCACCAATCTGTAGGCCTAAGAAACTGCTGCCAGCGAGGGTGTCTTTGATTCGCACTGCGGTTGCTATGGAACCAGTCACCGAATTAAACGTATTGTCTTTGATCTTAGTATCGATCGAAATCGACGTGCTGGCATTGTTGCTCGCCGATTGTGAGTCCACAACAACGTGGGTTACGACCGGATGATTCGTATTGGAATTAAAAGTATTATCCGAAATTGTCACGCCGTTGGCACCTCCTACATCGATACCTGTGGCATGGCCGGTAAATGTATTGCCGTCAATCAGAATTGGCGATCCGACACTGCCGTTGACATTTCGGTTGACTTGCAATGATGTGCTAGGAACAAAAACTCCTGAACTCGGAGCTGTTTCTACTGCCGTGGGAGTAAATCGATTATTCGTAACATTGATCGGTGCATTGGCATTCGGATCTGCAATCACCAGTCCGGCACCGCCGGTAAACTGAGCGCCGACGAAGTCGTTGTCGTCAATGAGCGACGCACCACCGGAAGCGAACTGGAAGATCACATCGTTGGCCGCACCAGCGATCGTGTTGCCGGTGATGTCCGCATTCAACTGAGCTAACCATACTCCACGTTGGAAGAAGCTTGTTCCGCTGGTGATGTTGACACTATTGTCTTGGATCGTAACCGAAGGGATTCCGCCGCTCGGGGCATCGTAGAGGACGATACCGGCTCCACGAACTGGCAGACCCGGCGAACCCGTCCAGTTGGCTGGCGCACTTCCAATCGAATCGATCTTGTTATTATTGATTACCAGCCCATCGAAATCGGTATTCACCGCAGCGATACCCACCGGGGCAATTGGGGCACCAGAACCATTGTTGGTTTGATTGACCCGCAATCGCATATCTTTGACTGTCACGCCGGTGGCATTGATCGTCATCAGAGTTTGCTGGCTACCTGCTGTTCGTGTCAATAGCGGGTCATTGCCCATCACTCCGTCGTTGTTACCATCGAGCGTGACGTTGTTTTCGTTAATGATGGCTGTTTCGTTATAGGTTCCGCTATGAACCGTTATGAGCGGCGAGGGACCTGACGCAACCAAGTCGATCGCTTCTTGGATTCGGAAATCGTTGCTAGGATTTGCAGTCACAGATTGTCCGCCCTGCGTTGCAACGTGAAGGTGCAGGAAATCACCTACAAAGCCGCGCGCCCCAAGATCAGTATCTGTGCCGGAATCAAGATACGGCGTGAAGTCAACCGTTCCTTGAGACTTCGATTGCACGCCAGCCGGCGTATTGCTCCCCCAGTAGTTTCCAGATGCGTCTATTAGGTCTGTACTAGCTGACTGCAAACCAAAACTTGAATTGCCAGCCAAATTCGAGCCATGCACGATCGCTGTACCATTGGGACCGACAACGATACCGACGTTTCGTCCGGTGATAATGGAATTCGTAACTTCTGCAGAGCCATTATTAGCTACCAGACCGAAAAAACCAGAACCTGAGACTTCGCTGTTACTCATTATGAGCGTAGCGCCAAGGTCCAATTGGACGCCGGTATTCGAACCACCATTAAGCCATGTATTGGTCATTGTAAGCTTGCCTGCAGCTACGGTCACACCATATAAACCCCCGGCGATGGCCAAACCGTCAGTGACGACATCCGACGTTGCGCCGGAAATCGCCAACGGCGTAGTCAATGCGCCAGCTCCAGTGACAATTGGCGATTGTGACGGTGCGGCTTTCAAACCTAACGATTTGCTTGCGATCACAAGATTCTCTGCATAGACACCGGTTGCTGTTCCTGCAGGTAAGTTGTTGTCGTAAACAAGAACGTTACCCGTGTTTGCAACTGCGTTGATGCCGCCTTGAATCGTAGCAAACGAGTCAAAACCGAAGCTCTGTGCTGGACCTGTTCCGTCCGGATCAGCGCCGAGTGCAGTTCCAGACCAGTCGTCATCGACGTACACCGTATCTTGCCCACCAAAGGTCAAGACAACATCGTTACCATCGCCGCCAACATAACTCAGCGATGCCGCAAAATTCCCTCCGGAAAACGGTAACACGAAATCTGCCCCTTCAGGCAGACCTGCAAATGTTCCGATTACCGAATCGTTCAGGTCATTATCGATAATCTTTAATGCCTGATTCAAAGCCGGTGTGTAACCAAGGCTTAAATTCAATACTGCATCGCCGAGCGTCACTCCGCCTGTCACTACCCAATTATCAAATTGCGGAGTAGATGGATTCGTTCCATTGAGTTCCACCTTGGCGGTATCGTCGCTGCTCAAAACCAGATTACCTGTCAGTACAGTTTGGCCAGGGCTTGTACCCTGTTCAATGACGATTGCCTTGCTGGATGCATCGGCACCACCGGTGTAGCTACCCGTTAAGATGCGAACGGTATTCGTGGAGCTTGAAAGATCGATCGCTTCCTGAATCCTTCCAGTGATTCCAATTTGTCCTCCAGCAGCCGAAACCACAAATTTAGCCAAATCCCCTTGGAAGCCAGCACTGGTGAGACTGGTGTCCGTTTCACTCTCCAACGACGGGGTGAAGTCGATGTTGGCTGAGGCTGGACCGAGAATATCCGGCTGGCCACCAGGAGGAACGGCTGTTCCACCAAAAGCCACCGGAATTTGGGCAGAATAACCTGGTTCGGTAGAATTGGCTGTTGAGGTTGATGGAGAGATGCTTCCGAACCAATTTCGAGAGAAGTCTTTCAGGCTTGCGCCGGGAGCAGGAAGCGGCGATGCGCCCGTTTGTCGGTCGACTACCTGACCGTACCAGTTTCCGCTGATGTTATTAAAACGGAACGAAGAGTTCAACGCTTGCTGCGGCGGCACATTTGTGCCGACGCTTCCATCAAGAAACAGCACACCCGCGGTCCAGTTACCCGTGATAAAGTTATTTTCAACCGTCAGGTTATCAGTCTGATTGCGGAGAATCATCCCGGTGCGATTATTGGTGATCGTATTATTGATCACTGTGTGGCCCGAGGTGTTGTTGATGTCGATGCCGGTACGATTGTCTTCGATTAACGTGTTCTGAATAAGGGCATTAGTAATGGTTGGTCCTTGGATCGCAATCCCTACTGTATTTAGAGCAGAGTTCCAATCGGTTGGGTTGTTTCCTTGGCGCGTAACTCGCAAGTCTTGTATCGTGACATTACTTGCGCTTACTTGGAATGTCGCGCCACCACCACCAATCGCGCCGCTCACGGTTGTTCCCGTCATCGCATCGGTACCGGCACCCTTGATTGTAACACCCTTGGTTACATCCACATCTTCAATGAATGTGCCTGGAGCAACGAGGATGGTCTCGCCAGGTTGAGCGGCATCAATCGCTGATTGAATGGTTGCAAAAACGTTCACACCAAAGGTTCGATATGTACCCGGGAGCGGGCTGACGCCCTGCACGATATCGCCTGTTGAAATCGTGCCGGTGTTATCCGCATCCACCGCACTGTTGAGTGCAGACAATCCATTCACCACGTATTTAGGGCCACCACCGAAATCGATGCGATCGCCACCGTTGAGAAGCGACGTTGTTAAGTAATCAACGAACCCGATCGAGTCTCGCTGACCTGAACCCAGTCCGAATTGCACACTGGTCACTTTAGCACCAGCACCGAATAGACGTGGTCCCCATACCGGGTCTGCTTGCCAATTCGTTAAAGTTTGGGCAGCCGGTGGTGCAGGAAAGTATGTGTTCCCCGCTTGACGGAACAATGACCAAGTTCCTGTGTCTTTGTTTAATGTAACAGTCGACCAAGCGTTATCAGACGTTGCAGGTACGTGCACCAAAACCAGATCCCAGGCAGATTCTCCAGAGCGAGTTGCTGTAAAGACAGATTGGGAAAGCGACCATTCTGAACTCTGCAGGCCGATCTTGAAACCAACGGTACGAGTTGTAGGGTTAGGTTGGCCATACCATCGATACTCGGCTGAAAAACTACCACTGGTCAGATCAGCGGCCGCGGCGAAACCCGTGGATGTGTTAATTATGCTGGCGTTGGACTTGCCAGAATTACTTGAAGTACCGTCGATAAAAAGAGCACCCGGAAAATCAGATCCGGCAGGAGCGTCTGTAATTTTCAGCTGTTGAGAAATCGCCTGATCAAAAGCGGCTGTCGGTGTAACAGCGACAGCTCCAGCATGCGTAAGAACAGTTCCAACTAAGTCTGCACCCAGGGTATCTCGAACATCATCCGCTTTCCAACTGCCATTAACACCCAAAGCTGCGATATCAGCAACGGCCAACAGTTGACGAGTCTCCAGCGGCTCGTGGATCAATCCGCGGAAAGTGCGAAGCTTGAAGTTTGAAGTTCGATGCCTCGAAGGCCGGAGACTGGAGGCG
>JBEBHM010000877.1:0-3313 GCA_040080875.1 Pirellula sp. | reverse complement strand
AAACTGTTGAAAACGATGCGCTGAAGATCAAGCTCCAAGAAGCGTTAAACAAACTCGTACCTCAACTAAAACAAGCCGTCGTTACCTATCCTGAACGCAAGGTAGAACTGCTTACTCCTGTTGCACTGATCAAGAAGCAGCTGGACGCTGGAGAGTTGCAGGAAGCGAAGCAAGGGATTTTGTCTGTCGGACAACTTCTCAAGTCCGTCTTGGCCCAGGGGACCGGCTCGAGTGATGGTCAGCCTCCGTCTCCTTCGCCGGCCGATTTAAAGGCTGAGTACGATCGCAAGCTCGCGTTACTTCAACCCAATTACGCCAAAGCCTTGCAAGAAATGCTTGGGGACACCGGCAAATTCAGGGCTGTCATGACCTATGCCATGGAGCAAGCCGAGGCAGGTGTCTATGCCAATGCCATCAAAGCCCTGGATCGATTAAGCCTAGCCATCGAGCAAGCCATTGCGGCGGGAGCAAAAGAAACCGACGTCGTTCGCGAGGGACGCGTTGAAACCGCAAGCGCAAGCCTCCAGTTACGAATGGCTCGTCTGGACGCAGCTCGCGGAATCGGCACACTGGAAACAGCTTTGCGAACCACGGGGGATACTCGCGCAGTCGAGATTGCGGATGTGATCAAGGACGTTGCCGCTCGCTTTCCAAATCATTTGGAAGTTTTGCTCGAAAACTTGGACAAGGCCAATGATTCCAAGGATGATGAAACCGCGAACAAAATCAAGGCTTCCGCTAGAAACGCAACGGACGATTGGATGGCCTATCTTAAAAAACACGAGCTTGAAATCGTCGGCTGCGAGAAGAACCCATGGAACATCCCGGTTTCAATCCAAGATCCAATTAGTAACTCGTTGCAATTCATACTTAATACAGTGCTTGCCTAATTTCCTGACAGCAAAGGCTAAAACATGTCCAACGGAACAATTTCGAGCGAGACAGCGCTTCCCGAGGGGTTTGCAAAATGGGCGAAGACCTATTTTGCAAAAAAGGACGACAGACCTGAGGTGTCGTTAGACCTCGATGCACTGTTCAACAATGCTTACCTTCGAATGCGAGAGTCGCTCGAAGCACAGCTGTCGAACGCCAGGAAAGTACCGGAACTGAAGACAACCATAGAAACGCAACTGAAGACATGCGACGTCGAGGAGAGCATTCCGAAACTCCAGAAACTGGTCGCCGAAGTAAACAAAGCATTGCAAGCCCGCCGTTCGGCGGTCGACGAAAAGCTTTGGAAACTGCTTAACAAATTGTATGACGATATGGATTTCGCTCAGCTAGATCTTCAGCGCGATCCGAATGAAGCCCGCGATACGATCCGAACTTATCTCAAGACCTGGGACATCGCCGAAGCGGAGCGAGAGGTCAACCTTTTCGAAGAGCAGATCAAGCGATCCAAGTCGTTGTACCTTTCGGATATGGAACCAATCGAAAAAAGACATGAAAAGGCGAATCTCCAGAATGCCCAGTACTCTCGCAACACACACCAAGCGAAAGCGATTGCCATTCGATTGATCGATGAAGACGGAAACATCATCCTCGATTCCAATGTCTGGAGCGAGCTGGCCATGGTGGAACGTGACGACCTGTCGAGCCTCATGTACGAAATTCGGTCCGGAAAACATCAGGACTTGCCGCAGTCCGAACATGCACTTGCGATATTGAAAAAACTGCAGACCGATGAAGGGTTGCGAAACAAGCTGACTCAGGTAACAAAACCGACCGACAAAGAAGGTCAGGCATCTCAATTGATCCGAAGTACGTTGGGTCTCGGTCCAGATGTCGAAATCACCGACGCTCATGCACGGCAGGCGGCACTGTCTGGGCTACTTTTCCAAGCGAGGCAAGGGCAAGTTGGGTCTTGCTTTACCACCGCAACCGCTTGCATGGTCCAACGCAATCGACCCGACAAATTCTTGGACGACATCACAAGTCTATTTAGCACGGGAAAGCTCACTCGAACGGTCAAGCACCCCACGACCGGTTTAGACGTTACGATCGAAGTCCCGCTCAATAGCACGTTACTGAAAGGTAACATTGAAAAGAAAACGGAAGTAAAACGCGACAAATCAGATCTGCACATGGCTCCCGATTTCGTCGCATCGATGGAATCGCTTCAAATCCCCGCCGACGAACAAAAACAAGCTTTTGAACTTGCAGCGCTTGAAATACGAGCCGAAAGAGCAATCGCGCAAGCTCTCGATAGCTCGATTTTGAAAGATACTTTGTTTGCTTCACCAAATACGCGCGAAGCCGTGACCAAGGACGCCCTCGCACAGCTACGAGCCAATCCTTCGCTAACGATTCGAGCAGCGCTTGCAACTGTGTTTAGTGCTCGCAGTATGAAGTTGACAACGGGAACGTCTGCTTCAGATTTGCAGCTCGGAGAAAGGCGAAAAAACAATGCCCTCAGCAAGTGCGACGCTTTCGACTCGAAAACCGGTAGCGATTCGATCAAGCCTGAAGAATTGATCGAACGTATCGTTAAGGCCCGAATGCCAGAAGACAAACAAAAAGAAGCTCTAGAACAAGCACGAAATGCCTTTCTTGGCCAACAAGATAACTTGTTGATGCGTGCTTGGGAGTACTCCGTGGCCACCATGGTTGAAAAATTGCCTGGCCAAGGCAGCTATAAGGACACGATCCAACGAGGTCTCAAAGATCCATCGTCCGATGTATTGACCGGTGTCATCAACGCGACGGGCTTGGGAAGCGCAAAGAAGCAAGTGTTGCAAAATCTAAAAGTGCGTTTACTCGACGAATTCGAAAAACTCGTCAAGGCGGAAACGGAGACTCGTTACGACCCCTCGGTCAAAAACCGAACGGAATCTACCTCCAAAGATGGACACTCCAGTTCCGGTGGCTACAGCTTATTTTTCCAAGACGAAAGAATTGCATCGGACTCGGACTACAAACATGCGATGGAAACTCTGTTGAACAAGGCTTGGGCAAAAATCAATGACGGCTCGTTAACTCAATTTCAACAAGTCGACGGTGCGAAGCTTGTAACCGCTTTGGCGAAAGAGTTCGATAAACCCGCGTTTTACGAAAAGGTTATTGAAAAGGCAGTCGGAAGCAGCGACACAGCGCAAAAGAACAAAATGGCTAAACCGTGGACCTACGAAGCGGGAGGCGACACCTATGCATTGCTACAGATCTATTACGACTCTCCCAATGCGTTGCAGCGGGCTGTTTCGCCCAACACGGCGGACACCGCTGAGAAACTTGGCGAGTTTCTCTTGGACACGATGAAAGCCATGGGGGTCGATAAATCCCTGAAACCCGAATCGGGATTCGAACAGTCCTCCAT
>JBEBHM010000876.1:0-3319 GCA_040080875.1 Pirellula sp. | reverse complement strand
TGATGGGTCGCGCGACGATTCGTGGCAGATTATCGAACGACTTGCTGCCGAAAAGAGCTTTGTTCGAGGAATCCGTTTTCGCCGAAACTTTGGCAAAGCGGCCGCGTTGTCCGCTGGATTTGCAACCGCCGAGGGGGAGTTCATCATCACCATGGATGCGGACTTGCAAGATGACCCGAATGAATTGAAGCCGCTCATCGACAAATTGCGTTATGGGTTTGACGTCGTTAGCGGATGGAAACAAACCCGACACGATCCTTGGCACAAGACTTGGCCATCCAAGGTCTTTAACGCCATCTTGCGCAGTTTCACACGGCTCAATTTGCACGACTTCAATTGCGGCCTCAAGGCTTATCGTCGCGAAGTGCTCGAGGAGGTTTCGCTTTATGGAGAGATGCATCGATTCATTCCGGTGCTCGCATCGGCTCGCGGCTTTCGAGTTACCGAAATCGCCGTCAAGCACCATCCGCGGATTCACGGCGTTTCAAAATACGGCGTCTCGCGAATCTTGAAAGGATTCCTGGATTTGTTTACGGTCGTTTTTTTGACTCGGTTTCGCTATCGACCCCAACACTGGCTCGGAGGGCTGGGGGGCATCGCTTGTTTTCTCGGCGGAGTGCTGCTCATCGGGTTGATGTGCACCTGGGTCATCACTCGCATGATTACCGGAATGGAGCCCATCCATTTGCACGAGCGGGCACTGTTTTACCTTTCGATGGTCTTATTCTTGGTGGGCTTGCAAATGCTTGGCGTCGGCCTGTTGGCTGAACTCGTCGTGGCAAACTCAGGGAATCGAGACGTACCTTATTCCATTGCTCAGCAAACGGGAGCAAACATTTCCCTCGTCAAATTAAGTGCTGAAAAGTCGGTATCCGCAGGAACACTCGAATGAACGACACGACTGGACCTCAACGTTCATGGAGTATGTCCGACGTGGCCTGGCTGATGATTGCATTCGCAACCATTATTCAAATCGCCCGCATTTGTGGCGTGACTGCAGTTCACGGCGAGTTGCCGTCGCTCAGCGCCAACGACCGCTCACGATGGTCAGCCGTCGCTGCCCTTCTCGAAGACGGCACGTGGGAAATTGATCGCGTCAATGAGCTGCTGGACAGCAAAGGCAAATCCAGGATTTGGGCGAGCATCGATATTGTGCGGCATCGTGGACGCGACGGAAAAGAGCACTTCTATTCGAGCAAACCACCACTCTTGACACTCTTGTATGCAGCCGTGACCAAACCGGTCACGATGATCACAGGAAAAAAAGTTACCGAGGAACCATTCTTGATCATGCGATCAGTCATGGTCCTTGTGAACGTCGTTCCAATCTTTGTCTTTTGGGTTTGGTGGCACCGGTGGCTCGAGCGAAATGTATCCGACGAATGGTCGCGATTCATGCTTCTGAATTTTGCGCTATGGGGGACATTTTTGACTACATTCACCGTGACGCTCAACAATCACATTCATGGCGCTTTATTTTTCGTGGTGAGCTTAGCACTTCTCTGGCAGATTGGTCGAGCGGCACAACAAGACCGAGATGCCTCGTGGTGGGTTTGGATCGCGTGCGGTCTGAGTGCTGGATTGACGGTTGCCTGTGAGTTGCCGGCGCTTGCATGGGCAGTGGCGGCGGGTGCCATCCTGTTGGTCGCAAATTGGAAAAAATTTCTGTTCGGATACGGGGTCGGCACGGCGATCATTGCGGTCGCATTTCTGGCTACCACGATTTGGGCCCATGGTGATTGGCGCCCACCCTACTCTCATCGAGGTGTAGGCTCTGCGATAGGCACAATACCTAACAGCGCGGACGCAAAAGAACCCGCCCTCGCTACGGTGATTGATCTCGCCAACAAGAATGGCTATAAGCTGACCGACCAAACTAAGATTACACCGGCTCGACTCACGGATGTTTTGCAAGTGATCGACGAATCGATTGGACAACGAGTCGCAGCCAAACGAAACGCGAATGGTGATTGGGGCATCTGCCATTGGGACGATTGGTACGACTATCCTAAATCGTATTGGCTACCGGGAAACAAGAAAGGTGTTGATCTTGGTGAAGCGAATCCATGGATGTACGTAGTGCATTTTCTGGTCGGACATCATGGGATTTATTCGGTTACCCCGATTTGGTTGTTAACCTTTGTTGGTGCATGGGCCTGGATTCAGCGGCAACGGTCATCATCCCACCATTTGGTCGGTTTGCGCCAATTCGTTTTGTCAGATCGAGGTATGGCGATCGCGTTTCTCTCGATCAGTGCTGCTTGTATTGTGTTTTATTCCACGCGAGTTGTCGAAGACCGAAACTACGGAGGAGTCTCAAGCGGGTTCCGTTGGATGTTTTGGCTGATTCCCGCTTGGCTGTGGCTTTGCGTTCCGGCTGTTGAAATGGCTTCGCAGTCCAAGAACACGCGATGGATAGTGAGCTTACTGCTGATTCTAAGTATCTTTGGCGCGACGATCCCTTGGACTAACCCCTGGACGCACCCTTGGCCCTATCGCGTTTCGACTTGGCTATTCCCGGAAAAAGTGGAAGTGAAACCCTAATAGAGTAAAACGATTGTCCCAATCGTTTCGCAGTTCCGCGTCGATCAAATGGTCCCAATCGTATCCGGAGCAATTGGGGCAATTGCTCTACTTTCTTTCTCAACTCTATTGAGCCCACCGTCAAAGTATTCAAGGCGAACTAGCTCGTCTTGATTTCAATGGTGCGAGCCACTGGCTTCGGTTGTTTTGGCAATACAACATGCAAAACACCGTTGTCGAAGTGAGCTTCGATCTTTTCAGAATCCAGTTGTTTGGGCAAACGAATGGATCGGGAGAATTTGCCTGAAGCGCGTTCTTGGCGATGCACATTGACTGCGTCACCCTTTTCAACAGCCTGCCTTACGCCCTTGACCACCAATCGCTCATCGAGCATCTCAATGGTCACATCTTCTGTTTTTACGCCGGGCAAATCCACGTAAAGGTTATATTGGTTGTCCAATTCGTAGATGTCGACGGCTGGTGAATATGCATCGCAAGCTTCCGTGCTATCGCACGCATCACCTCGGCACTCGCTTTTGTTCTTGAGAACTTGATCGACGATCGATTCCACGTCCGTGGCGAAATCTTGAAGGGCTGAAGGTAGTTGATGTATGGGAAATCGAAAGTGAACCATTTTTGTTTTCCTTTGTGCAAAACCGAAATCGAACTTTGCAAGGCTCTGTCAAACTGGCAGAATACGTCGTCTTGCGAAAAATCTAGAATGCAACAACTGTGCCAATTCACCGGCTGCATGTTTTCTACCGAACGGAGCCCAACTAAGATGCACTTCGATAAC
>JBEBHM010000192.1:0-12467 GCA_040080875.1 Pirellula sp. | reverse complement strand
GCGAACAGACCCGGGATCACGATGAGAATAACGTCACCAAACGCAAACGCATCAAACGAGAACGCAGGCCAACTCGTTGGCCAAAACAATCCGCGATATTGGGGGGCCCACCATAACCCTATCCACCAGATTGTCGTCAATGCGGATTGGCCAGTACATTACCATGCAATCGTCTTGAGGATACTCGCATGGGCGTTTGGAATCTCTGTCTCATTCATGAAAATGGTTGCATCCAGTGCCTTGTCTCGCGCGACCGTCGCCACGAAAACGTGATCGGCCAAGCTTGTTGATTCTTGAGTATTGTAGTCTGATCGGCAGGTTTCCATTACAATCCGATCTGCTGCCTATCGAAACACTTGTACTCCTCAGGCACGATTGACCGAACAAGCCTTACTGAATCGAATTGTGGATGAATGGAAAGCAAACAGTGGTTTGAGGAATTCCTAGTTGTGACAGAATTGCCAAGGCAAGTGCATTTCAGAAGTCGAGCTTGCATCATGATGTGGTTTGCTTTGTTTTCTGCCATATTGGCCAGTACCGTCCAATCGGCGTCTGGCGATTTGGCGATCAAAGGCAATCATCCGCTTTCTCAAACTCAAGCGGGAGAATTGCTGATAGCGGAATTCCGATGCGCCTCATGCCATAGCGGAATTACCCAGGATCCCTTGTTCGAAAAATCGGCGCCGAATTTGGCCGAAGTCGGTTCACGCATCTCGCCAGAATTCCTTCGCAAATACATAGCGTCGCCGTCTTCGATCCATCGGGGTACGACCATGCCGGACATGCTCGCTTCCAAACCCGATTCGGAGCGCACCGAAATCGCTCAAGCTCTTACTCACTTTCTTGTTGCTCAATCGAATCGCCCGTTTGCGTCGGGGAATCTCGAAAAGCCTGACGTTTTGGCGGGCAAATCGCTCTATCATTCGATCGGTTGCGTTGCGTGCCATGGTCCAAAGGAAGCAGCAACCGAAACGCCACTACCTGCAAAAACTGTCCAAGACGATGAGGACGAGCAAGTTAAGAGTGCTCGTGAGAAAACGACGTTCAGCGCTGTTGCCGTAAGCCTTGAGCATGTCTCCGCCAAATACAGTACCAAATCACTCAGCGAATTTTTATTTCAACCCCTGCATGTAAGAAGCTCCGGACGGATGCCGGATATGAAGCTGACTCCCTCGGAGTCACTGTCGATTGCAGGTTACTTAATGGGCGAGCAACCGCAATCAACTTCGGCCCTGGTTCCTCAGCAAGCCCTCGTGGCGAAAGGCAAGGCCTACTTTCAAGAACTGAACTGTGCTGCCTGCCATGCGATCGGCGGGATCGTTGCCGCTCCGCCCGTTGGTCCCATGAAGATCGACGAACCATCGCGTGGCTGTCTTTCCAAATCGAAAGGACCAAGTCCCCAGTTTCAACTTCATGATGCTCAAGTGCAGGCTATTATGTCGGCGCTCAGACAAAAACCCGGAACCGACTCGGACCAAGTTGTGGTTGCAAAGACATTGACTTCTTTCCATTGCATCGCGTGCCATGTGCGAGACGACTACGGCGGTATTCAGGAAGATATCAACGCATACTTCACAACCAGCGAACGGAACTTGGGCGACGACGGTCGGATTCCACCACCGTTGACGTTGCTCGGAGCCAAGTTGCAGCCTACCTGGTTAAAGAAAGTGCTCTTCGACGGCGAAAGCGTACGCCCCTACATGGCGACTCGGATGCCGCAATATGGCACTTCCAACTTGCAACATTTTCCAAGTGTTATCGCTCGCCTCGACGTTCTCGAGGGGACAGATCTCGATATTCCGACGCCGGAAAGTCGATCTGAAAAAGTACGTGAACGAGAAAAGCTGCTGCGCGCGGCAGGACGAGAATTGCTTGGCGATAAAGGCGTGAACTGTATTGCCTGTCACAACTTCAATGGCAAGCCTGCTCCGATCAACAAAGGCATGGACCTGATGACCTCCTATCAGCGTTTACAACCCAAGTGGTTCAATAGCTTTGTTCGAAATCCAGGAGCCTTTCGACCACGAATCGTCATGCCTTATTCCTGGTCCGATGGAATCGCGGCACACAAAACGATTCTCGATGGCAACACCGACATGCAGATCGAAGCCATTTGGTATTATCTGTCGCTCGGTACTTCGGCTGCAGACCCATCCGGAATTCGAGGAATTAGCACCAAACTATCAGTCGGCGATCAAGCCAGAACCTATCGGGGCCGAAGTCGAGTTGCTGGATTTCGAGGTATTGCAGTCGGCTTTCCCGAAAAGTTAAACTATGCCTTCAATGCAGAAACCGGGACTCTATCCGCTATTTGGCTTGGTGACTTTATTGGAGTCAATTGGAATGG
This sequence comes from Pirellula sp., assembly GCA_040080875.1. Classification (GTDB taxonomy): domain Bacteria; phylum Planctomycetota; class Planctomycetia; order Pirellulales; family Pirellulaceae; genus JBKCUI01. The sequence continues at coordinate 10,120 of JBEBHM010000192.1, read as the reverse complement.
CCAAGGCTCCGGGGACTTCCAACCGGCGAGCGAACCCATCACCCTCGCACAGGATGTCTCATTCGTTCAACTCTCCGATGAAAACACACCTTGGCCACTCATGCCGGTCATGACGAAAGAAGCTCGGCTCAATCCGGACCCTTTGTATCCCAAGAATTTGGGCTACCAGTTTCAAGGGTACTTCTTCGACGAGACGTCGGTCCCAACGTTCATGTACCAGTGCGGTGCGATCCAAATCGAAGATCGCACCGTGGCAACGAGTACCGAGGACAACCGACAACTAAAACGCATCCTGCAATTCAATTCTCCGGTGCAACAAGTTGTTTATTTCCGGGCACTTGTCGGGGAAATAACCAAAGAATCCGAAACAGTATACCGCAGCGGCCGATTGCGTTTGACGATTCCGAATGGAGAATTGCAAATAAGACGCTTGTCGGATGAACCCGTGCGATCTGAATTGTTGTTGCGACTACCGATTCCACAAGGCAAGTCATCCATCGAGTTACTTTATGAGCCATTTGAAAAACGATAGTCGAATACTGCTCCTGTGCCTGCTCGTGCAACTCTCGATGCATGGAATGGGAGTATTATGTGCCGAGGAAGTTGGCCAGCGCTGGGGAACCGAGGAGCGCGAGCGAGAGTACTATCCGATCGTCAACATTCCTCTTCCACCGAATGTTGTCATCGAAGCAGGTGCCTTCGAGGTGCTACCAGATCGTAGAGTGGCTGTGGGAACACGGCACGGTGAGATCTATCTGATCGACGGAATTGATGCGCCCAAACCTACACCCTCCTTTCATTTATTTGCGACCGGGCTCGACGAGATCTTCGGGTTGGCTTGGAAGGATAATGCATTTCGCGTGACACAAAGCTGCGAGTTGACTCGCGTCAGCGATTCGAATAAAGATGGAAAGGCAGATCGCTTTGAAACCATTTCAGATGCTTGGGGGTATGCGAACTACCACGAATATGCGTTCGGCTCAAAACTAGATGCCGAGGGAAACCAGTTCGTGACGCTTGGGCTCTCTGAGTCTTATCATTCCTATGCATGGAACCGTGGATTCGTCATGAAGGTTTCACCCAGTGGGAAGACCACTGCATTTGCTAGCGGTTTGCGTAGCCCCGCCGGTATCGGACTGGATGAACATGGTTCTTTGTTCTATGTCGAGAGTCAAGGGCCTTGGAATTGCTCTTGTAGTTTGAAGGCGGTATCGCAGAACAGCTTTCACGGACACCCTGCAAGCTTCGAATGGTACAAGCATGCGCCCGAACTGGGGCCTGTACCGGAGACACCCAAACCAGGAAATCGAATCGCGACTGAAAGAAAGCGGGTTAAGCAGCTCGTCCCGTACGCAGTTGTTTTTCCATATATTCGCATGGGCCGATCGATCACTGCGTTCAGTGTGAATCGAACACAGGGAAAGTTTGGTCCGTTTGAAAACCAGATGTTCCTGGGCGATTACACACAATCCATCTTGATGCGAGCCACGACGGAACAAGTCAATGGCGTCTGGCAAGGGGCGTGCTATCCGTTTCGAGAAGGGCTTTCGACAGGTATTCTCAATGTCGAATTCACGCCCGAAGGCAAGTTGCTGTGTGGCGGAACCAATCGCGGATGGCCAGTTCGCGGCATCAAACCGTACGCCCTCGAACGAGTCGATTGGAGTGGCAAGATGCCATTCGAGATCGAACGGGTCACGATTGAACCGGATGGTTTCAAGATCACGTTCACTAAGCCGGTCGACCAATCCGTTGGCAGTTTGACAGACGCTTATGCACTCTCGGCGTTCACGCACCCATATCACGGTGCCTACGGTGGCCCAGAAATCGAGCAACACAAACCGAACGTAAGTGAAGTTACGCTTGCGGACGACGGCCTTTCGGCGCAGATCGTTCTTGCAAGGCTCGACCAAGGATTCGTCTATGAGTTGGATTTGGCCCGCTTACGATCTCGCGAAAACGAACAACTCCTTCATCGCAATGCGTTTTATACCGTCAATGAAATTCCTACTCGATAGCCAAGGATCCTCTTCCAAAATCGTTGCCCGCTATGCCGTTGCTCGCACAGGTAGGTAATAGCCCTGAGTCCGAACCCAAGCCATCGCTGGGCGAAGAGATTGCAAACAGCGTGAGCCATGGTGTCGGAGTGCTGGCGGCGATCATCGTGGGCCCCATGCTCATTGTCCAAGCCTTTCGGCACGGGCGACCTTTAGGCGTCTGCGGGGCTAGCGTCTTTGTGGCGGCAGTCATCGCAACGTATGCCGCCTCGACACTCTACCACGCATTGCCGCAAGGGAGAGGTAAACGGGTTTTCCGTACCCTGGAGCACTGTGCAATTTACCTGCTTATTGCTGGCACCTATTCACCGGTCACTCTAGTTGCAATCCGTGGGGTATGGGGGTGGTCGCTTTTTGGATTGGTGTGGATACTGGCAGTCACCGGAATAGTGCTCAAGATCGTGGCGACGACCAAGCACCGCTGGTTGCCAGGCGTGCTATATTTGGCTCTGGCTTGGCTGATCATCATCGCGATTCGGCCGCTCTACCTTAACGTGCCGTATGCTTGCTTGATGTGGCTGCTCTCAGGAGGCATCGCATACACGGTCGGAATGGCGTTTTTTGCCGCGAGGCGAGTGCCGTATTGCCATTTTGTATGGCATCTATTTGTTATGGCCGGAACGACATGCCACTTCGTTGCCGTTTCCTACATGGTTTAAACACTGCGCAAAGCGATGACACCAACCATGATCGCACGCAGCTAATGAAACCGCTAGACTATTAAAACCGTCTGTAACCCCCCGTCTACTCTTGCCGTATCGATCCTGCCATGCTGAAATCACGTTGTAAGATTTTCACGATGTTGTTGTGCTTGAGTTTGCTTTTCGAGCTCTCTCCAAATGCGATTGCCCAACCTGCGGGCGGCCTTCGTGCAGGCGCTGCAACCAGCAACATCACTCCTCCACTTGGCGAGCTTGTCGTAGGCGGTTTTTCGCCACTTCCCGCCGACGAGGTGCATGATGAATTGCATGCGAGGGCTATTGTCCTTGATGATGGAAAAACGAAAATCGCTTTCGTGATTTGCGACAACGTTGGTATACCACGTGAGGTATTCGATAACGCCAAACAGCAAATCGCAGAATCGACAGGTATTCCCATCGAGAATCAGCTGATGTCTGCGACGCACACGCACTCCGCTACATCGGCCCGAAGCTCGAACGCCATGGTCTATGAAACGAAGCTGAACGAGTACCAACGTTTTTTAGCCAATCGAATTGCCGATTCTGTTCGCATCGCCTACAAGCGACTCGAACCGGCCAAGGTCGGTTGGGGATCTTTTCAGGAACCATCGCAACTGTTCAACCGTCGATGGTATGTCGTTGAGGAAGCGGACCGTCGTAATCCCTTTGGGGGAGTCGATCATGTTCGTATGAATCCAGGGGCGAGCGGGCTGATAAGGCCTGCGGGGCCTGTCGATCCGCAAGTCTTTTTCTTTTCGGTTCAGTCCGCTAACGGTCGACCGATCGCGGTTCTTGCAAACTATTCATTGCACTATGTTGGAGGAGTGCCGGCACGTTCTATTTCCGCCGACTACTTTGCGGTTTTCGCCCATCACCTTGAAAAACTTTTAGGAGTGGAAGGATCCGAAAAACCATTTGTCGGTATCCTCACGAACGGAACGAGCGGCGATGTGAATAATATCAACTTCCTGGATAGAAGTGCACGATATGAGCCTTACAAGAAGATGCAAGCGGTCGGCCAGTTGATTGCCTCTCGGGTGCACGAGTCATTAAAGAACATTGCTTACCACGACCAATTGAAACTAGCCGCCAAATCCGAAGAACTTTTACTAAAAGTTCGGAAGCCCGATGAGGCGATGTTAGCCTATATTCGGCAAGTCCTTGCAAAACCCAAGGATGAAAAACCATTTCACGTGCACGAAAAGACTTATGCCGAGCGGGTCCAACAACTCGCCGAGTCTCCTGACGAGGTCAGTGTTCTGCTCCAAACCATTCGCATTGGGTCACTTGGAATTGCGGCCATCCCGTTCGAAGTGTTTACCGAAATCGGGCTCGAAATCAAAGAGAAAAGTCCGATCCTGCCATGCTTTACCATCGAGCTAGCCAATGGCTCCTATGGTTATTTGCCAACGCCCTCTCAACATGATCTGGGTGGATACGAGACATGGATGGGAACCAACAAAGTGGAAAAACAAGCATCCGTAAAGATCGTATCGAAGATCCTCGATCTCTTTCAAAATGTGCGGGAATAGGCTGGAATCGCTACGGTCACTCAACGCAGCTTCCATCGGGGCAAGCCGCGATGGAGAGCCCTGCGCGATCGGCGTTGAATTAGTGTTAGCGGCAGTGCGCGAGCACTCCGGTGAATCGTCAGAATTCCGTAGGTTACCGCAGTCCCTATACCGGACGGCTTGCGCCGTTCCGCTAACTCAACTCCATTGGGATAACCTGGGCAACATTTAATCGTTGTCGGATCGAAGCACCGCGATGAATGCTTTTTGTGGGATGTTCACGCTGCCGAATTGCTTCATCTTCGCTTTTCCCCTCTTTTGCTTCTCTAGCAACTTGTTCTTGCGCGTCACGTCTCCACCGTAGAGCTTGGCCGTCACGTCCTTCCGAAACGGCTGTATGGTGGCTCGAGCAATGATCTCACCACCGATCGCCCCTTGGATCGGGATCTTAAATTGATGCCTAGGAATCGCTTCCGCAAGCTGCTCACAGTAATGCAACGCTCGCGTTCTGGCCTTGTCTCGATGGACCAAATACGAGAGTGCATCGATAGGTTCTTTGTTGACCAAGATATCGACTTTGACCACATCCGTCTTTCGATACTCAATCGGCTCATAATCAAACGAACCGTATCCGCGCGTCAGCATCTTGAGCTTTCCATAGAAGTCAAAAAGCACTTCTCCAAGCGGCATCTCGCTCTTCACTTCTACGCGTCCCGCAGACAAGTAGTTCATCGTCTGGCTATCGGAGCGGTGCTCTCGGCATAGTTCCATCACTGGTCCAACATACTCGGCGGGGATAATGATAGACGCTTTGATATAAGGTTCGGTCGTCGTATCGATCGACATTGGGTCTGGCCAGTAGCTAGGATTGTCAACGTCGATCGTGGTTCCATCGCGCAGTTTCAATTTATACTTTACCGATGGAGCCGAGATGACCAGCCCTAAATCGAATTCTCGCTGCAACCGCTCTTGGATTACGTCCAAATGGAGCAAGCCGAGGAACCCACAACGAAACCCAAATCCCAACGCCGCGGAACTGTCTTTTTCAAAGGTAAGCGCCGCGTCATTGATGGCCAGTTTTTCGAGCGCCTTGGTGAGATCGGGATACTCATCCGTACTCATCGGATACATCGACGAAAAAACCACTTGCTTGGCTTTCTTATAGCCAGGGATAGGCGCTTCGGCCTGCCGGTCGAGCAAAGTTAACGTGTCACCAATTTCGATGTCTTGGACACTCTTTACACCCGCTACGACATAACCAACCTCGCCGACACTCAGTTGCTTCTTTGGCGAATGCTTGATTTGGTTGTATCCCACTTCATCGACTTTGTAGTTTCGTCCTCCATGCATGAAGTGAACCGTTTCGCCGGTTTTGAGCGTCCCCTCCATGATGCGCACCTGCAAAATCACTCCGCGATACGTATCAAAGTGAGCATCGAAAACGAGCGCTTTCAACGGTGCGTCGGGATCGCCCTTGGGACAGGGCAGCTTGTCCACGATGGCGGCAAGCACATCATCGATGCCAACTCCGGTTTTGGCAGAGACGGGAATTGCAGCAAACGGGTCGAGTCCCAAGTCGGCCTCAATTTCTTCACGCACTTTTTCCACATTGGCAGCCGGTAGATCGATCTTGTTGATGACCGGAAGCAACGTCAAATCATACTCCAGGGCCAGGTACAAGTTGGCGACGGTCTGGGCTTCTACCCCCTGAGATGCATCCACCACAATCAATGCACCATCGCAGGCCATCAAAGAACGCCTAACCTCATGCGAAAAATCCACGTGCCCCGGTGTGTCGATCAAATTCAGCAAGTATTCTTGCCCATCGGCTGCTCGGTAGGATAGGGAGATGGAGTTACTCTTGATCGTGATGCCACGCTCACGCTCGATGTCCATCGAGTCAAGCATTTGGTCGTGGAACTCACGCTGCGTGACACCGCCACATACCTGTATCAATCGGTCAGCCAACGTCGACTTGCCATGGTCGATATGAGCAATTATGCAAAAATTTCGAATATGCTTCATGCGTCGGTTCAAAAATGTAATGGGAACATGGTCTATTTCATCCTGGATCATAGTGGAATACGCGTTTCATGGACAGGCATTCCTTGACTTACCCACAGATATCATCGATCTATTCGATCCAAGATTTCAATTCGATCGAAAAGCGCAGGACCTCCCATCGCCGTAGGTGCGATTCCCGTCAGAGTCAAATCGCCCACGTCCCGCCACAAGTCGCGGGTTACTACGGTCCACTCCTCTGGGGCAGCAAGGTCGATCTGCGTGGATTGCCATCCCGAGCTATTGTCCCCCGAATGATAACGCCGCTGCGGCTTGTTCGCAGCTGGCCATTGACCATCGGCCGCAACTTCTAACATAACGCACTTCGCTCCTGACGACTTCCAGGCAAATCGAAGGTAGCGGAACTCCCCTGCCTGCGGATTTTCGCGGATGCGAAAGGACCAACCTGGGATGCGGGACGAAAACCGTTGTGGCGGCGTAATTCGCAAGCAAAACTGCCCCGATTGTTTGTCGGAATCGATAAATTCCGCGGTGCCGCCCCCTTCGTTCAGTGCCTCGACAATCGCCGCGTTTTCATCTAGCAATGTGAGGCTTGTCGGTGGATGCCTCATCCAAGCCAAAATGTCCGCAAGATCCTTTGGGCTAACGGTCTTATGCAGGTCCTCAGGCATCATCGAAACCCGCATGGCTCGCAATTCCTCGATCTCTTTCCGCAGAACTGTTTCTTGCTTTCCCTCAGCCTGTCGAATCGTAAGACTTGTCGGTGTTTCGGAACCCAGCAATCCGTTGATCACTTGTCCGGACGTCGTCAACAGGGTGTAGGTCACAAACCCAGCCGAGATCGTGTCGCTCGGAGTGAGCACATCTTTAAGAATGGTCTCTTCGGCACGTTGAAATTCTGCACTGAGGTCTGGACCAACCGCGTATCCAATCCCGTGCGCTTGATGGCAGTTGCCGCATTTCTCTCGAAAGACCTGCTGACCTCGGGTTGCATCGCGAGGTCCCTCGAGTGCACTTGAATAAAGTGAAAATAGTTCTGAATTTGCTCCATCGCTAGTCTCCAACAGCAATGTCGCTCTCTGTCGGAGTGCCGGATCCTTGTCGCCGACCAAAGTGCCCCGCTGCACCGATGTCAACCAAGACGCGGGGAATATGTTGGACTCAATTGCGTTGAGCAAGAGAGGTATTCGCTCGCGTCGAGAAAAGATCGAATTCAGGATCGAGTCTCGCACTCGCGGCGTACTGGATGCCAACGCGTTCAACAACCCCGTCGTTACGGCCTCGTCCTTTTCTTCGGAAAGTGCCGTTACCGCAGAGATTCGCTCGTCGACCGACAATCGAATGTCACTTAGCTGTTGCATCGCAGTGTCCACTCGGCTTTGACGCTCAGCTGCCGTTTCTAAGGAGAGCAAGCTGACCAGGGGAATCGCTTGCGTGCGCACGGCATCATCGACACTCTTCGAAAGAGATTGAATCGCTTTCTTCGCATGGTCGGAAAGTGCAACGCTGGTGGGGCTTTTGAAACTCGTACGAATTCCACGTAAACACATGGCCTGGATTTTTCGGTCCTCAAGCTCCGCGATGCGTTCAATCGATTGCGACAACTCGGTCACATCACGTCGGTTCGCAATCGCAGTGCAGAGCGGCTCAATCACTTGGCCGGCATTCAAGAGTTCTTTAGGAGATTCGAGCAACGCGGAAAGCAAATCGCCACCTCGACTTGGGACCGATGAAAGAACAGCGATGGGCATCCACATTTCATTCCCGTGTTCACGTGACAGTTTTGCAAGAGCCGCTACAGAGGCTTGGTCGGGGCTCTCGCCAAGCGTTAGGGCAACTTGCAGGCGGACCATGGCTTCCCCATCGGAAACCATCGAGAGTACTTTTTCTAGGATGGCGGATTCGTTAAGCCATCGTTCTGAGAAACGAAGTGCTTGTCGTCGAACTCCCGTATCCGAATGTTGCAGAGCCGACATCACTTCCTTGAACCCAAGTACGCCTAAGCCATCGAGTGCATGCAAAGCGTTGATGACCGTTGTGGGGTCGGACGATTCATTGACGGCTCGAGCGATTATGGATGCAACGCTCCTTTGTTGACGTTCTACCAGCAGTCGCCTAGCAGTAGTGCGTCGCCAATAGTGGGAACTCCCGATTTCGGACGCCAACTGATCCGCACTCAGATGACTCATGTCGGCCGCAGGGGCAAGCCTGGCGTCGCGGTGCGTTAATCGCCATAACCGGCCTAAATCACTTCCGGCCATGAGGCCATATTGCTGTTGCAAGTATCGCGGAATGGCTGAATAGTCTTCGATGATCTCGCGATAAAAATCAACGATATAGATGCTGCCGTCTGGGGCGTGCGACATCGCGATCGCATGAAACCAAGAGTCGCTCGATGTTAGGAATTCTGATTTCAGTTCGCTGGGATCGCGATGCAACGTCAAACGAGTTCCGTCGCGCTGAATGATCGCTCGGTGCACCATGTTTTGCGCTGGCTCACATGCCAGCAGTTGGCCACGCAGGTTCGGCAATGCGTCATCCTGATAGACGATTGGCGAACAGGCAGATGTGAAGTAGCCGTTCGGCGCGGATTCCTGGATTCCGTATCGATCCGTATAAAGTTTCGAGAAGCCGGGATCGTTCGCCCGTCGGAGTCGCCAAGGATGCGGCTGGCTGGTGGGATAAACCCGCTGATCGCTAGACGCCGAATATTGAAGAGGGGGAGCCGCGACGTTGGGGTTGCGAGCCAAGTATCGCCATTCGATGGGTGCCACGAAAATTCCTGGAGTCCCCGTCGATATCACAAACCGATCTCCTGATTCGGTAAAAGCGAAGCCCATGGTTGCCGTGTTTCCAAGGACAGGTTCGATCGAGGTCCCGTCGGTCCTGATGCGAAAATCGGTGTTGGGAAGTTCGACGGGGCTGGCCAAGTACTTTCCACGAATCGTTCCGCCTCCAGCGCCACGTCCAAAGTAAATCCAATGATCAAGTCCGAGCTGAGGGCAGTTAATGCTTCGTTCAAGCGGCCCCTGCTTAAACCCCTCGAAGAGCGTTTCCCGCAACTCGGCTTGTCCATCACCATCGCGATCGGCAAGAAAAAGAATCTGCGTTTGACACGCAGCAATGATCCCACCTCGACTCGGGTAGATCCCAAGGCATGGCGGCAATCGGTCGGCCCAAATCACCGATCGATCCATTCTGCCATCCCCATCCGAATCGGTTAAGCGTTTGATCGTCCCATAGGTCTCTGCCTCGGCTGCCCTCTTATGACGTTCGTCTGCCTGGATGCGTCGAACGACTCGATCAAGTTCACCCGTCTTGTTGAGCTCTTCGATGTCATACTGCCCTTCCAAGTTGTAGCCGTGTAGCTCGCAGACAAAGAGATCTCCGCGTTCGTCCCAACAAAGACCAGACGGCTCGCGAACGAGTGGCTCGCTTGCCACAAGCTCCATGCGAAAGCCGTCAGGGAGTTGAAATCTCCCCGCCGATTCTGAAGGCGATTGGGAACTCGGTGCATCGGTGGCTTTTTCGATTTGACCAAACGCCGAACCGCTCAGTCCTATCAAGCTGGCAAGGGGCAACAAAACAAAAACGGACAACGCTCGCACGACTTTACTTTTCCGGCAACACATGACGAGATCTCCTGGATTGAGTTATGCTGGACGATCGACACCCCATATGAGCGTGCGCAATTCTGCTCGCATGTAGTGGAAACCGCCAAGGTTTTCGAGGCGTTGTCGAATCGCTTGACGCGTTCCCCTACGGCAGAATTGCGCACCATCATTTAGCAAACAGGGCTCAAACCTGAATGATATCCTTGACGACTTCGCCATACACGTCGGTCAGCCGG
>JBEBHM010000191.1:0-12473 GCA_040080875.1 Pirellula sp. | reverse complement strand
ATGAACCAACTGATTTGTTTAGAAGCCAGTTGGTCGGTAACAGGTTCGATCGCCGATCTACGTCTACCGCTCAAGCCGTCTCACTTGGAATTGGCTATCGAGTGGTTGGCCGCGAGACTTGGCGTCCTGCCGGAACTGCCTTCGGGATTGGATGACACAGCGAGCAAGCGGCTGGATGAGGTCGCGAAGGATCTAATGAAATCGGGGAGTGGCACTCTGGTGGCTGCCGGGTCCGCCCTCAGTTCGTCAGCCCATCACCTCGTTCATTTGATCAATGCACGGCTCGGCAATGTAGGTACGTGTGTCCATTACACTCAAGAACCGTTAGCCGATGGAGTTTCCGCAGGCTACGTCGCATCCATCCGCGAACTGGCCGACCTGTTGCAAGGCAATGTCATTCAAACGCTGCTGATGGTCGGCGGCAATGTTGTTTACGATGGACCTGCCGATACGCCATTGGATTTGCGTTCAACACCCGCTCGCCCGCTCGTCTCAATCCATCTCAGCTCTCACGAAAACGAAACGTCACGTGAATGCACATGGCATGTTCCGGCAGCCCATTCTTTGGAGATGTGGAGCGACGGGTTAGCATGGGACGGAACATATCTTATTGGTCAGCCGCTAATCCTACCCCTATTTGGAGGCAAGTCACAGCTCGAAATGCTCTCGCTCTTTGCGGGAAACACGAGCCAGGATATGCGGACAATGGTTCGACAGACGTTTGAGAGTCGATTCCCTGACGCTGGAGCCAAGGGATGGGAGGTTGCTTTGCATGATGGGCTGCAAGTCGATTCGCGTTTCGCCATCGAAAAATCCGCTGTGCCTCGACCAGCGGTCACCGGCATTGCGAAGCGTTCTGCAACGATCGAATCTGAACTATTTGAGTTGCAGTACATCGCTGACGCGAAAGTCTACGATGGCCGATTCGCCAACAATGCTTGGCTGCAAGAGCTACCTGAACCCATCAGCAAACTGACGTGGGACAACGCCGCGTATGTCTCCAAGGCGGATGCCGATCGACTGAATCTAGTCCAAGGAGATGTTATCGAAATATCTGCGCCGCAGACTCCCGGCACGGCATTGGTGGTTCCCGCGATGATAATGCCCGGTCAAGCCAAAGGCTGTATCAGCGTGGCATTGGGGTACGGCAGAACCCATGCAGGTCGCATCGGCAACGGCGTCGGGGCAAACGCTTATTCATTGAGGGCAAGCAATGCCTGCTATACGGCGAGCGGGTGCAATGTCAAGAAAATGGGTTATCGACATAAACTGGCGACCACTCAGTTGCATCATAAGGTCGGTTCCATCGCAGACGTTGCATTCAATGAACGCCTTGGCGAAAAAGGACAACCGGGCCTATTGGTTCACGAAACGTTGTTGCCCACGTTTTTGGCCGATGTTCACGCGGTGCATGGCCATGCGCATGCCGTACACGCTGCTCCGCTATATGATCCGCCAGATACCCTGGACTCGCCTCATCGTTGGGGAATGGCGATCGACTTGAATGCATGCATTGGGTGCAGTGGATGTGTTGTCGCGTGCCAGGCAGAGAACAACATCCCAGTCGTGGGTAAGAACAATGTCATGAACAATCGCGAAATGCACTGGCTGCGCATCGATCGCTACTTTAAGGGAGATGTCGCCGAACCCGACATCGTCCATGTGCCAACAGCCTGTGTTCACTGCGAGAACGCTCCGTGCGAGCAAGTATGTCCGGTGGCCGCAACCGTGCATGACACCGAGGGTCTCAACGTCATGGTATACAACCGCTGTATTGGAACACGTTACTGCGCCAACAACTGTCCCTTCAAAGTTCGACGGTTCAATTATTTTGACTATCAGGCAACCGACCCACGCGAGCCTGCGAAACCTTGGCTGGGACTTCCCGATCAACAACAAGGTCAGGATGTTTCAACGCTCAAGAAGATGGTACACAACCCGGATGTCAGCGTGCGAATGCGTGGCGTGATGGAAAAGTGCACGTACTGTATCCAACGGATCTCAGACGCTCGTATCACCGCCAAGAACGAGTATGCGCAGGGAATTCGCCAATCGGAACTGGTACGCGAAGGCGAATTGCAGACAGCCTGTCAAGCGACATGTCCTACCCAAGCCATAGTGTTTGGCGATTTGAACGACCCTGAGTCCGCAATCTCCAAGGCTCGCGCAAACGCGCGCGGGTATGAAATGCTCGCAGAACTAAATCTGGGGGCCCGGACTACTTACCTGGCCAAAATTCGGAATCGCGACTCATGAGCACTATCAGTCTGCCAACTGCCAACTTGTCGCCAACTCAGTTCGAGTTGCAAACCAACGATCCGACTCAAAGGGTACCGCTGGTATTGGGCGAGCACGACTTTACCACGGTGACGGACTTGGTGACCAACGTCACTTTGCGCCGTACCCCGACGATGTGGTACGTTGCCATGGCCGGAGCGTTGTCGCTGCTTTCGTTGCTGTTCGTTACGGTGGCCTATTTGTTGACCACGGGCGTTGGAGTCTGGGGTAACAACAATACCGTCAGTTGGGGATTCCCAATCGTGAACTTTGTTTTCTGGGTGGGAATAGGGCATGCGGGTACGCTCATTTCGGCGATCCTTTTTTTGTTGCGGCAGAATTGGCGAACTGGAATCAATCGATTTGCGGAGGCCATGACGATCTTTGCGGTGTGTTGCGCAGCGATTTTTCCTGGACTGCACGTGGGACGGGTTTGGTTTACGTATTGGTTATTGCCCTATCCGAACGAACTAGCGATGTGGCCTCAAGCCCGCAGCCCGCTGCTTTGGGACGTCTTTGCGGTTGGAACTTACGCAACGGTATCCTTACTATTTTGGTACATGGGAATGATTCCCGATTTGGCGACACTCCGCGATCGCGCTCAGACCCGAACGGCACAAATGGTGTATGGCTTTTTCTCGTTGGGATGGACGGGGTCCAGTCGCCATTGGATGCGATTTGAGCGAGCCTATCTGTTGCTAGCAGCCTTGGCCACGCCTTTGGTTTTGAGCGTTCACAGCGTCGTGTCATTTGACTTTGCGACCGCGCAATTACCAGGTTGGCACACGACGATATTCCCTCCCTACTTCGTGGCGGGCGCAGTCTTCGGCGGCTTTGCGATGGTCTTGACGCTATCGATACCAGCCCGCGAGTGGTTTGGTTTAAAGGATTTGATCACGCACCGCCACATCGAGAATATGGCCAAGATCATGCTCGGTACAGGAATGATCGTTTCCTATGCGTACTCGGTAGAGTTTTTTATGGCTTGGTACAGCCAACAACATTTCGAACAGTTCGTGTTTCTGAATCGTCCCTTGGGACCGCTAGCATGGGCTTTCTGGATCATGGTCACATGCAATGTAATTGCTCCACAGGCGATCTGGTTCCCTTGGGTTAGGCGACACGTGTGGGCCATTTTTGTTGTTGCGATGTTCGTCAACGTAGGAATGTGGTTTGAGCGTTTCGTAATTGTAGTAACGTCGCTGTACGAGGACTTCTTGCCCTCGAGTTGGGCAAAATTTAGTCCAACATGGGTCGACCTGGGAATGTTCGCTGGAAGTTTTGGACTGTTCTTTACTCTGTTCTTGCTCTTCTGCAGATTTTTGCCGATGGTGGCAATTGCGGAAGTAAAGACGGTCATGCCCCAAGCTCACGCAACCGAGCACCCAGTCAAGTTCGATTATCAGCCTTCGGATGACACCCCCAGGGAGCTTCGACGTGGCCATTGGTTCACCTAAAAGCGAGAGAGAAAAGAGCTCTGCAGGAAATTCAAAATGAAGAATGAATCGTCTCCGATACATGAAAACCTGAATATCGTAACGGTGGGAGATGGAAGACCTTATGCCCTACTCGCGGAATTCGAGTCGGTCGCCAAGGTGACATGGGCTGCCGAACAAGTGCGCGATGCGGGTTACCTCGTTTGGGATGTGCACAGTCCGATCCCCATTCACCACATCAACCATGCGATGGGGCTTAGACCCACCATTCTGCCCTGGATTACGTTGGCACATGGACTGGCTGGCGCCGTGTTTGGGTGGCTCCTGATGTGGTGGATCAACGCAACCACCGTTCCGGGCATCTCACCAAGCGTCCAGGGGTATCAGTTCCTGATTAGCGGAAAGCCCATGTACAGCCTACCTGCCAACATCCCTATCATCTTTGAAACGACCGTGCTATTCGCAGCCATTGGAACATTGCTGGGCTTGCTTGGTCTTAACAAACTTCCGATGCTCTACAACCCACTGATGCGCAGTCGGCGATTTTTACGCGCAACTGCGGACAGGTTTTTGATTGTGATCGAAGTGGAGGATTTGCAGTTCGAGATGTTAAAAACCAGTAACTTCTTGCGATCACTTGATCCGACAGCGATTGAACTGGTGACGGAGTAGCGACCATGACGACTTACCAGGAAGAGCAGCTCCCAATCCCGACACCGTGGAGACTCGTTCGCGAGTTGCGACTCAAACGCCCACCATGGTGGATGATCGTTGGTCTCGTATCGGTTGTTGTCGCGACATGGATCCCGCTCACGTTGATATACGAGGCACGTGGCACGAAGTCACGTTCTCCTCGCATTCATTTCTTTTTGGATATGGACAAACAAGCCAAATTCAAACCGCAGTCATCGCATCCTTGGTATTTGGACGGACGGGCTATGCGGTTGCCATTGGAAGGGACGATGGCGAGTGGGCGATTAAAGCATGATCAGCACTACTGCCTAGGATACTTTACCAACGATGGAACAACCGGCAGTCCCGTTAAGGAATTCGCGACGTCGTTGCCAAGTCAATTGCAGGGCAATCTCGACATACTCATCGCTCGCGGCCGAGAGCGATATGGAATTTACTGTACGGTTTGTCATGGCGAGTTCGGAGCTGGCGACGGGCCGGTGAATCAGCGAGCCATCGAACTCAAGGAAACCAAGTGGGTGCCCACCACCAATCTGATGACCCAGATGGTCCGCGACCGGGCGGATGGGCAATTGTTTCAAGCCATCACCGATGGGGTTCGCAACATGCCGAGTTACGGCGCCCAATGCTCAACCCGAGATCGATGGGCCATCGTGGCCTATGTGCGGCACATGCAGTCGGTTCAACCGGTAGCACCAGAACCGGCACCCGCCACGCTCATCCTACCTGGAAAGTAATTCAGAGCAGACAAACCATGAGTGAGCACGAACATAACGCCGGAACAGCGAAGCTGAATAAACAAACATTGACGTACCTCTCCTTTTCGCGAAACGTCATCTTGGGAATGGTGGCTACTGCAGTGCTGGGAGGTGTTGGGGCCGTGGGTGCGTCAACCCTCTATACCAACGGAGCGCAGCGGATCATGCTCGCGTACTTGGTAGCGTTCAGTTTCGTCTTAAGCCTGTCTTTAGGTTCGCTTTTCTTCGTCTTGATACAACACTTAACGCGAGCTGGATGGGCTGTACTCATTCGACGACCGGCAGAAGTGTTCGCGCTGAATGTTCTGACCGTTGCGGTTCTATCGCTACCGATCATTTGGTCGGCATTTAGTGGCTCGAAATCGATCTATCCTTGGGCACGCGGAGGAAACGTTGGTGAAAACAGAGTCGAAAGCCACGAGGGGGCGTTGGGCTCGGAACATCCGAATAATGCACAGGACAAAGTGAGGTTGGTACAACATCGTCAAACGACTACCGACACAACAGCTCAAACGCATCCGAATTCCATCCATGGTCACTTGGATGGAGCAAGCGACATTCACAACCAACTTTACATCCACCAGACTTTTGACTCGTTAACTGCGAGCAAGACCGGATGGCTCAATCCACCATTCTTTGCTATCCGCCTACTGATCTACTTCGGGATCTGGGGGTGTATTTCGACGTTCTATTTTCGACACTCGCGGCATCAGGATTTCCGAGGTGGAGTGAAGGATACGCGGCAAATGGAGTGGTGGTCAGGGCCAGCCATGTTTGTATTCGGTCTCAGCTTAACATTTTCCGTGTTTGATCTGCTGATGTCGCTGGACCCACACTGGTACAGCACGATTTTTGGTGTTTACTACTTCGCGGGTTGCGCCGTGGGGGGCTTCTCCGTCAGTCTGTTGAGTTGGCTGCTGTTAACACGGATGGGTTTGGTTCCTGCCCAGCTATCCGATGCACACTTTCGGGATTTAGGTCGTTTGTTATTCGCGTTTGTGTTCTTCTGGGGCTACATCGCTTTTAGTCAATATATGTTGCTGTGGTATGCCAACATTCCCGAAACGACCCGTTGGTGGGTTGTGCGAGGAGCGTCCCTTGCGGAAGGATACAAAAACAGTTGGGGAATCGTCTTGTTATTACTTCTCTTTGTCCATTTCATCATTCCATTTCTCGGCATGATGTCTCGACACGTGAAAGGGAATCGCAAGGCGATGATTTTCTGGACGATTTGGCTGCTGGTAGCCCACTACATGGATCTTTATTGGTTGGTCATGCCGGAGTTTCGTTCTAGCGTAGCGTTTGGTCTGCCCGAAATCGGGACGCTCGCTTTTGTAGGAGGGCTATACCTCATGGGAGCTTCGTACATTGCCACGCGAACAGCGATTGTTCCGATTGGCGATCCGCGATTGAAGTCGTCGCTTGCCATCACCGATGCATATTGAGCTGGTCGGCGTTTTCCAATAAGTCGAGTGAGACTTCGATGACTGAGACGCCTTACAGCTTTCCGAGGAGATCTGCTCACTCCCCTAATATTGTCATGCCCCCAGTTGGCTTGTCGGCTCGTCCGACTGGAACGCAAGGTTCGAATAGCTATTCGAATAGCTATCGAATAGCTACGAAGATAGCTAATGAACCTGATTCACCCGTGACACAAGGAGGCCGTCTCGCTTTCCGATATTACACATCATTCGCTTAATTGAGCCTGAGGCGCTAGCCGATCGATCATAAAGCTCGGCTAGCGCGCTAGCGCCTCAGGCTCATCACAAAGCCATCGAATGATTTGAGACGAAAGTGAGACGGCCTCCAAGCCCACTGGGGAATTTCGAATTGGTCGGTCGCTTCTACTAGCATACAAACCTTGTTCACCGAGCGGCGCGAGGCCGCTGGGGTCTTTATGGAACAAGACTTGCGAAACAAGGATATGCCACAACCCCAAACTTTTCAAGCGTTTCGACAACTCCTCGAAAACCTTGACGGCTTTCGCACATGCGAGCAGAATTGCGCACGTTCATATAGAATCAGCAGGGACCAAGACTACCACCGCTGCCTATATGAACACTCTGTGCGATGAATCAAGTTCAAAAAGTATCTGTTCTAGCGTGCGCTCTGGTGCTTGCAATCGTCATATTCTTGGTGCCACCTCGAGGTGCCGTTGATTTTGTGCAGCAAGCTCCACTGGACAACCCAACGAGGACCCACCCTAAAACACAAATCACCTTGGTCGGTGCTTCTCAGTTTGGAGAAGCGCATATCTATACACGGACCATTCGGAAATTCGAAGAACTCGTTGGAGCCTACTACGACGGCGACGTCAACTTCGAAATGTACCTCAACAGCGAACTGGGGATCGAGAAAGATTTTTTTGCGTACATGAGCCTTGGTATTGCAATGGACTATTCTATCGTCACCGCCTCGCACATGTCCACGTTTGCGTCCGAGGCGCCACTAATCGACACGCCGTTCCTTTTTCGTGACTTGGAACATTGGTCAGCAGTGGTAAAGAGCGACGTCTTCAAGCCAATCGAAGATGCGGTGTACAAAAAGGCGGACGTATTGTTTGTCGGTTATGCGGGAGGAGGTGTACGCAACTTGATCGTCAATCGGCGCGTCACCAATGTCGACGAACTTCGCGGGCTCCGCATGCGCGTCATGGGGGCTCCGATTCAAGCCAACATCTTTCAGTCCATTGGAGCAGTCCCATCGGTGATCGCGTACAACGAAGTCTACAATGCAATCCAAACAGGGGTCATCGAGGCGGTCGAGAATGAAGCCTCTAGCGTCGAGCAAATGAAATTCTACGAAGTTGGTCCGGAGATTTCATTGACACAACATGCCTTCACCCTCAGACCGATCATGTTTAGCGGCAAGACATTTCGACGCCTCCCTGCGGATCTTCAATCGGCCATCCTTCGCGCGGGTCGCGAAGCGGGAGACTGGGGTAGGGAAATTGAATCTGCCCAGGACTCCGCGATTCTGGCTCGGCTTGAAAACGAAAAGAAATTGCGTCTCCATTCCTTCTCCCAGCGCGAGGAATTGTTGCGAATGGCGGAACCTGTCAAAAATGCTTACGCAAAGAAAATCAAAGCTGAATCCGTTTTGGATCGAATCAACCAATTGTAATGAAGACATTGCTTTTCCATTATTACCGATTTCTAAAGGCAATGATTACCATCCTGTTCCTTGCATTGATCCTGTTCGTGTTCATGCAAGTTTTCTCGCGATTCACCGGGATTATTCCACGTTATTTATGGACCGAAGAGGCGTCTCGATTCTGTTTCGTTTGGGTTATCATGTTGGGCTCGGCCATCGCCGTGCGAGACAAGTCGCATTTCAATGTGGACTTGTTACCGAGCCCGACGACGAAGCGACGGGGAGGGATTTATGGACTCATGACCCATGCGACCATGCTTGTTTTCGCATTGGTATTTGTTAAGTATGGATGCGAATTTGCGAAGTTTGGCTTCATGCAGTCCTCTGAGATTAGTGGCATCAACATGCTGAGCATCTATGTAGCCTTTCCGATAGCAGGCGCGAGTTGGGTTTTGTTCTTGCTTGAGCATTTGATGGTCGACGTGGGGTTGATTCTGAGCGACCCGCAAGGAACGGATTCATGAGTCCAAGCGAAGCGGCAATGATTTTGTTTGGCGCGTTCGGATTGTTCATCCTCATTCGAGTGCCGGTGTCGTTTGCGCTTGGACTGGCTTGTGTTCCCATCTTGTACTTGGATCAGAAATTGACCCCCATCGTGTTGTGCAACGAGATGTGGAAATCGTACAACTCGTTCATTTTGTTGTCGGTACCGTTTTTCTTATTGGCCGCACACTTGATGAATGCGGCTGGAATCACCGAGCGGCTGGTCGCATTGGCACGAGCTTCGGTAGGACACTTACCGGGTGGGCTTGCGCATGTGAATGTACTTGTAAGCATGTTGTTTGCGGGGGTTTCCGGCTCCTCGACCGCCGAGGCGGCTGGAATCGGTTCGATTCTGATCCCAGCCATGAAAAAGCAGGGATACGATTCTAGTTTCTCAGTTGCGATTACCGCGTGTGCCTCGGTGATGGGGGTGATTATCCCGCCAAGCATCCTCATGGTGGTTTGGGGCGGGTTGATGTCGGTTTCCATCAGCGGCCTCTTTCTGGCGGGAATCGTTCCAGGGGTTTTGATCGGGCTCTTCATGATGGCAACCGTGTTAGTGTTTGCCAAGAAACGAGGTTATCCCGTATATCAACGATCGACGTTAGAGGATTTTTTTGTTGCGCTGCGGGGAGCCTCGCTCGCACTGTTGACTCCCGCGATTATTGTGGGCGGGATCGTCGGTGGCCTGTTCACCGCAACCGAAGCATCCTTGATTGCGGTCTTGTACTCGTGTGGCCTGGGTGTGATTATTTACCGATCCATCGGTCTACGCGAATTCCAACGAGTCGTGTATGAGTCGGCGAGTTTTTCGGCGGTGGCTCTGTTTTGCATTGGAACGGCTTCGGCCTTTGGATGGTTGCTCGCTTATTATCGTGTTCCGCAAGCTTTGGTGGAACAAGTCGCAGGTTTTGGCAATGATGCAACGACAGCTGGCTTTGTCATCGCGGGTGTATTTCTGCTGGTCGGCATGTTCATCGACGCCATACCCGCCATCATTGTCGTGGGAACGGTGCTCATGCCGGTGGCGGAGCAGGCAGGTATGCATCCGATCCATTTCGCGATCATTGGGGTGATATCACTAGCATTTGGATTGGTGACACCCCCATATGGATTGTGCTTGCTGATCGCGGCATCCATCGGTCAAATTCGAGTGGTCGAGGCACTTCGGGATGTCGGTATTATTTTGCTCCCCATGCTGTTCTTGTTGTGTCTTGTCATACTGTTTCCCGATCTGGTTTTGTTCCTGCCGCGAATGCTCATTCCCGATCTGCTTTGAATTCCATGATCGTTTCGACACTTCTCGGCGAACGCCGGTACATGCACGCTCGTTCCCAGGCTCCTGCGGCTCCTGCCTGGGAACGTACTGTCTTGGAGGCTCTGCCTCCCGCGTCGATGAGTTCAACTACGCCAAAGCAGGCGGAGCCTGCGATTCACCTGGTTCCCAGGCAGAGCCAGGGAACCAGGTGCTGGCGATTAGCGAAGAGTGTCTCCGTTTTCCGCCATTTTGTTCTTGCGATTCAAATCGTTTTGGGTTCGACGGTGTTGCTTGCGGACGAAATAAAAATTCCGTATCGGATAACGGTTTTGGATAGTGAGACGAGCATGCCTGTGCCGCTCGTCGAGCTTAAGACGACGTCGAACATGAGTTGGATTTCGGACAATGCAGGGGTGATTGCGATCGATTCACCCGAGCTGATGGGGCGCGAAGTTTGGTTCAACGTGAAAAGTCATGGGTATCAATTAGTCGCCGATGGATTCGGATACCGAGGCATGCGTTTGACTCCGCAGTTTAACGGTGAGCATCGCTTGATCATTCAACGGACCATGGTCGCCGAACGGCTTGGTCGACTCACCGGGAGCGGCTTGCTAGCCGAAAGTCAAAAGTTGGGCGATTATGCGAATTGGCTGGAATCGGGTGTCGTTGGATGTGACTCAGTGCATTCGACGATTTGGAACGGAAAGCGATTCTGGATTTGGGGGGATACACAGATTCATTCGTACCCGCTCGGCATATTTAATACTCTCGGGGCGGAATCCGAAGCGCTGCCAGTAGATTTGAATCACATGCCTTTGCAACCAAAGATTTCGTTTTTTCGGGATCGAGCCGGGCGCGTTCGAGGTGTTGTCCCTTTTCGAGATAAGGGGCCAATTTGGTTGGGTGGCTTGGTAAGCCTCAGAGACTCGGCGGGAATGGAGCATCTCGTGGCGTCCTATGCGAAGATCGAAGGGTATCTTCAAGTCGTTGAATATGGACTATGCGAATGGCAAGCAGGCGATCAACAGTTTGCACACGTGGCCGTGATTTGGCAGCGAGGCAGTTCCACTCCTGAGAAACCCGAAAACGTACACATCCCTGACGGCCATGCGGTTCGGCATGTGGATTCTGATGGACGGAAGTGGATCCTGTTTGCAAATGCGTTACCCAATCTAAAGATCGAAGATCGTTATGAAGCGTGGAAGGATCCTAAGACGTGGATCGCGGTGGAGTCACCGCAGGTGCTGAAGTCCCACGACGGGACTTCGATCAAGGTGCATCGTGGTGGGCTTGCCTGGTCCGATTTTCGAAAGTCGTGGATAACCATTTTTACGCAACTGGGAGGCAAGGAATCGAATCTGGGCGAGATTTGGTATGCGGAATCGCCAACGCCGTTTGGACCTTGGTCGGCCGCAATCAAGATCGCAACACATGACAATTATACGATTTACAACCCAGCCATCCACATGGAATGGTCGGAACCAACCTCGCCGTTCGTCTATTTCGAAGGAACATATACAGCCGAGTTCGCAAAGCAAGCAACTCGAACCGCGCGATATGATTACAACCAGATACTCTATCGATTGCGATTAGACCACCCTGCATTAATAAGCGTAAAAGAATCGAAATGAACAACTCGCTTTCAATTGCGATTCGTCGGGCGCAGGTGACCGACGCGCCGGCCATTGCGGACATCTACAACGAGGCGATTCTCACGACGACGGCCACATTTGATACCGAGACAAAGAGCGCGGAGGAGCGGGCTAGCTGGTTGCAGACGCACGACCAGCGCCATCCGGTCTTGGTCGCAGAAGTGGATGGCAGGGTGGTAGGTTGGGCTTCGTTGTCGTCCTGGTCGGACCGCTGCGCCTATGCTGACACTGCGGAGACTTCGTTTTACGTGCTTTCGACGTATCGAGGACGAGGCATTGGTCGGAAGCTCAAGCAGGCCATCATCGACGAAGCACGCAGACTGAAGTTTCACACACTCATCGCGCGCGTGGCCGAGGAGAGTCACGAGAGCATCCATCTCAACGAGCAAGCGGGATTTATACACGTCGGCACACTCAAGGAGGTCGGACGCAAGTTCGACCGTCTCTTGGATGTTCACATCATGCAGAAGATGTTGGACTGAATATGACGTTGACGGCGGCGAACACGACCGGTGAGGTACGTCCGATACTCGGAGATTCGTGATGGCTGAACAAGGCATGTCGAGTTCATCAACCGAGTTGTTTCGAGGCCAGTACAGGTTTCGAACGATTCATGGCACACTGGCGGTCATCATCCCGTTGTCGTTCGGCGCGGTATTTGGCACGATTGGCGCGAATCTCATTGTACGCGAGGATCAATCGCTTGCCAAATTCGTGGGTGGCGGGTTCGTTATTAGCGCGCTGTTTTTGGAAAGCTTTGGAC
>JBEBHM010000875.1:0-3330 GCA_040080875.1 Pirellula sp. | reverse complement strand
TCAACGGCATTGGCGAGCCGAGAGTGGCTCGCCTGGTCTAGGCAAAAATTGTCACGGAAAATCCGGGGACCATCTCGTTCTCGAAGTTCCTCCTGGAACGGTCCTGCTCGACAAAGAGACCGGCATGTTGCTTCGCGATCTTGTAAACCCAGGGGATGAAATAATCGCGGCCCGCGGAGGGCGTGGCGGTTGGGGAAACATGCATTTCAAGTCATCGACGAATCAAGCCCCGCGCGATACGAGTCCCGGCGGTACCGGGGAACAGCGACGACTCATCCTGGAACTCAAGACCATCGCCGATGTGGGATTGATCGGGATGCCCAATGCAGGAAAGAGCACGTTGCTCAGCCGATTGTCGAGAGCACGTCCGGAAATTGCGGACTACCCATTCACGACCAAATTTCCAAACCTTGGGTTGGTTTCGGTTGATCTCGATCGCAACTTTGTGCTGGCTGATATCCCAGGTTTGATCGAGGGTGCGGCTCAAGGGCTGGGCCTCGGGCATGACTTCCTTCGTCACATCATGCGAGCTGGGATTCTTGTGCATCTGGTCGAACCGATGCCGATGGACAATTCCGATCCGATTGCCAACTACCATACCATTCGCAAAGAGCTGGCTGACTATAGCAGCGAACTTGCTCAACGCCCTGAGATTCTCGCAATCACCAAGTCTGAACTTCCCGAGGCTCAATTGGTTCATCAATCGATTTCCGAAGTCCTTGGACGTACCGATGTACTTTTCATCAGCGCGGTGACCGGCCAAGGCCTCAATCAACTGGTGACTCGAATCGCGGATCGCCTAGCCGATCAGAAGCACGCTGAACACGCTGCGATCACGACATGATCTTGGTGGATATCGGCAACAGTGGGCTTCGTGCAACGCATGTTCTTGATAGCCATCTATTTGCAGGTGAACGCGTCTTTCGATTGTCATGGGATGCTGCCGGGGCAACACAAAGAAAATCGACCCCACAACAGCTTGCGGCCCCAGATCAACGATGGTGTGATCTGCAAGATCATAATGCGTTCGAGTGGCTCGTCTCTAATTTTGGCCACGCGTCCAAGGATCGATGGATTATTTCATGCGTGCAGCGAACTGCCCTGTCACATCTGAATCGATGCTTGGAAGGTCGCAATCTACTCGGTCAAGTAAAGCTCATTCGCTACGTCGATCTTCCCTTCACGACATACGTCGATGAACCACAAAAAACGGGTATTGACCGATTGCTGGCCGCTTGGGGGTCAAAACAGTATTTGTCAGGGAAATCGGTCGCTTGTCCCATCATCGTTGTCCAAGCAGGGACCGCAGTGACTGTCGATTGGATCGACGAGCAAGGTGCCTATTGTGGTGGAGCGATCATGCCAGGCTTGGGATTGTCGCTGCAGCTATTGGCTGCAGGCACAGATCAATTGCCGTGGTTGGGCAATCATCTCGTCGATACGCTTCCTGAATTACCAGGCAAGAACACGGTTCATGCGATCTCCGCAGGCGTGAACGCTGCTTTGGTTGGTGGTACGAAACATTTGATCGATCGCTACCGACAATCGTCGCAACTGGGCGAGAAAACTCCGGTGGTTGTCACCGGGGGCGATGGCAAACTCCTATTGCCGCACATCGAGAAACCAGTTTGGTTCTTTGACCACCTCGTACTGTTCGGCTTAAGTCTGCTTGGTAGGGAGCAGTAGATCAGTTCTTGTTGAAGATGACTTTCAACCTTGCCAACGATTCGGACCAACCAGCGGCCGCTTTCTCGAAATCTACTTCGGCCCAACGTACGAAACTCTCCTTGAGCAATCGCGACTTGTGTTCAGCGCCGGGCCAGACAGGGAATTGAGCGCTGTTTCCCATGGTCAACCGCGATTCCACTTTCTCACTTACCAGGTAGTCCGCCAGTGCATCGGCAGCCGTCGGATTGGGACCGCCTCGAATGACACTGATGGTGTTGGGCACGAAGAGCGTTCCAAATCCATTATCCAATTGATCGGGAAAAACAATTTCTACGCTATGACCGCTTTCCATTTCGATGGCTGCATCGTCAGTGTCCGTTAATCCCCAGTCGAGTTCCCCGCTGCTAACCGACAAGGCAACTTGCTTGTTGCCAGCCAAGACGACTGCATTGTCGGCCACGGCTTTGGCCCAAGTGTCCCATGCTAGCCCGGAATCGCTTACATGCTCATGCAATCCGCCAGCATTAGGGCGGATGCTGGTCGCATGCGTAGCCAATACGGACATGTGAGTCGCGGTTGTTCCATAGATGGGATTCGCCAATCCGCATCGATGACGCCATTGTTTGTCCGCCAGCGCAAGAACACTCGTGGGCCATGCTTTGCGATCGGGAAGTTTGGTTTTGTTGATTAACAAGACGCGAGCACGTGCGGCGTATCCAATCCATGTGCCATCCTTGGCTCGATAATTGGAAGGCCAGTTGTCGGGCACCTTCCATCGTCGGCTGGCTAGCAGCCCCTGCTTTTGAAGCCGGATGGTGTGGATGATCTCGTTGTTCCAAAACACATCGCATCGTGGGCTGCCGCTTTCTTGCTCGATGCGTGTTACCAATCCGAGTGTCTTCGACGATTCGACATCAAACTGCCTAGCAACCTCGGTGCCGGGTGTGATGCGATCGAAGGCATCTAAGATTGGCGTCGCATACTCGCGATCCGATGCGGAATAGAGCACCACCGAGGATTCACGCCGCGGTACACACCCCAAACCGACAAAGACCATCAAGATCAGGATCGCGAATGGCATTTTTGCTACGCAATCGGAATGGGCGGTACGATCGATACGATCGGCAAGGCAAATAGGTCGAATTCGTTTCAAGATAGCGATTTTCGTGAAATGGATTGGCAATCGAAAAACCACCACCTAGTCTGAGAGTGGGTCGCAAACGAACCCATTTTCCCGCTTGCGATCCAACCCCTTCCCCGTATGGCGAGGTTAGCACACGTTGAGCTAGCCTCGCCATTTCGTTTTAGATGGCTGCGATTCCATCATAACCGATTCAATCCTGGGTCGCTCTTGCCAAGTGCGACTGTTCCGATGGGGAATCTTGCTGATGGATGTATTGCCCAACAAATGTCGCACCCGGCAGCTGCGATCCACTTCAATTAAAACCAAAGCGAAACCGGACATCCGTGCCCAGCACGCTGGAGAGTTGCGCAACGCACCCCTCCAGCACACCTTGCGTCCAAACTGCAAGAGGCTCCGCTTCTGGATCATGAGTCACTCATTCGAGATAGCAATGGAATGAGCTTTGAGCCACGACTACGCGGCAGCGAGTCTTAGTTGCCCAGACTTTGCAACAACCCCTTCGATGAACTCCTCAAAGA
>JBEBHM010000190.1:0-12495 GCA_040080875.1 Pirellula sp. | reverse complement strand
GAGATGAATCGTTGATTATTATTGGCAGACGAACCTTTGCTTCGTCCCAGAACCCCCGCGTTGTGGCTATTAGGTCAACGAGTCGAACATGTCAACGATCACCCCCGGAATTACCTACCCTCTCGGCGCAACAATCACGGAGGAAGGTGTCAACTTCAGCATCCATTCCAAGAGCTGTGCACGGATGGAGCTGGCGCTGTTCGACGACGTCGATGACGCCATACCGTCGCGCGTGATTCCGCTGGATCCGAAAGCTCACCGCACATTTCATTACTGGCATGTTCACGTTCAAGGGCTGAAAGCGGGGCAAATCTACGGTTTCCGCGCGTACGGTCCGTTCGATCCAGATAGCGGGCTGCGTTTCGACGGCGAGAAGCTGTTGCTTGACCCCTACGGTCGCGCGATCGCTGTTCCGAAAGCCTTCAGCCGCGTAGCATGCAGCCGTCCTGGAAACAGCGCTCCCTATGCGATGAAGAGCGTTGTTGCTGACTTGACGACGTATGACTGGGAAGGTGACTTGCCGATCTATCGTTCGTTCAACAAGACGATGATCTATGAGATGCACGTCCGTGGCTTCACGATCCATCCCAGTTCCGGTGTAACACCAACGAAACGTGGCACATACGCAGGGCTGATCGAGAAGATTCCTTACTTGAAGGAACTCGGTATCACTGCAGTCGAGTTATTGCCGGTATTCCAGTTCGATCCGCAAGAAGCACCTCCAGGGCTGTGCAACTATTGGGGCTACAACCCGATGGCCTTCTTTGTTCCGCATGCAGCGTATGCGAGTACGAATTCGCCGCTCGGGGTCCTCGACGAATTTCGAGACATGGTCAAGGCCTTGCATCGCGCCGACATCGAAGTAATCCTCGACGTGGTTTACAACCACACCTGCGAAGGGAACGAGTCCGGCCCCACGTATAGCCTGAAGGGACTCGAGAACTCAGCGTATTACATTCTCGATCGCAAGTTAGGAAATCAAGGCGATCGTCGCTCAAAGTATGCTAACTTCAGCGGTTGCGGCAATACGCTCAACGGCAACCATGCCGTCGTGCGTCGAATGATCTTGAGCAGTCTCCGATACTGGGTCGAAGAGATGCACGTTGACGGATTCCGTTTCGATCTCGCGTCGGTCCTTTCTCGCGACATCAACGGCAACCCAGAAGCAAATCCACCTATCCTATGGGACATCGAAACGGACCCGGTGCTGAGCGGCACGAAGTTGATCGCGGAAGCTTGGGACGCCGCTGGATTGTACCAAGTCGGCAACTTCTTCGGCGACCACTGGAAAGAATGGAACGGCCGATTCCGCGACGACGTACGGGCCTTCATCAAAGGACAATCAGCCACCGTCGCCTCGTTCGCAAAACGTTTTCTTGGCAGCCCCGACATTTACGAGCATCGCAATCGTGAGCCGGAACAGAGCATCAACTTCGTAACCTCGCACGATGGTTTCACGATGAACGACTTAGTCAGTTATGAGGGAAAGTACAACAAGGCCAACCTCGAGGACAACCGCGACGGTCACAACCAGAACGTTAGCTGGAATTGCGGCGTGGAAGGCCCGAGCGACGATCCCGAGATCGAGCGACTCAGAACGAAGCAAATCAAGAATCTGTTCGCGATCAACATATTGGCCTTCGGCGTCCCGATGATCGTGATGGGCGATGAGATGCGGCGGACGCAGGTCGGCAACAACAACGCGTACTGCCAAGACAACGAAACGAACTGGCTCGATTGGACGTTGCTTCAAAAACATGCCGGGGTGCATCGCTTTGTCAAAGAATTATTGGACTATCGCCGCCGTCTACCCGAACGAGTGGATCTGCGACTCAGTCTCACCGACGTCCTCACACTATCGCGAGTCCACTGGCATGGCAAGGAATTGAATGCTCCCGACTGGAGCGACCATTCACACAGCATCGCGCTGACCATCGCAACTCAAGATCGCTGGTTCCACTTGATCTTCAACGCGTATTGGGAACCGATCAAGTTCGAGTTGCCCAAAGTGCCGATCACGTTCAGTCCATGGAAGCGGATGGTCGACACCGACCTACCATCGCCCGACGACATCGGCCCCGGCGTAGCCCTCGACGACGTTTCCACTTACCAAGCCCAAGCCCGTTCCACCATCACCCTCCGAGCCGAGCGTCAGACGCCAAGTTAGGAATTCTCAAAGACACTTCATGTTAAAACGTGAACGCGTTACGATTTCAGGTTCAGGCAAAGATTTCATGAATCACCTGTCCGTGCACATCCGTCAGGCGGAAATCACGGCCACTGTACCTGAAGGTCAGCTTTTCGTGATTCAGACCCATCAGATGCAGGATGGTGGCATGCAAATCGTGAACGTGGACTTTCTTTTCAACCGCAGCGAAGCCGAATTCATCCGTTGCTCCGTAGGTCATCCCTCCCTTTACGCCGCCACCTGCTAACCACATCGAGAATCCATGATGGTTGTGATCGCGGCCGTTGCCGTTTTCGG
This sequence comes from Pirellula sp., assembly GCA_040080875.1. Lineage (GTDB taxonomy): Bacteria > Planctomycetota > Planctomycetia > Pirellulales > Pirellulaceae > JBKCUI01. Next base: position 10,010 of record JBEBHM010000190.1, on the reverse strand, counting down.
CGACCGGAGTTCGTCCAAATTCACCACCCCAGATGATCAATGTGTCTTTCAACAGGCCACGAGCTTTCAGATCGTTGATGAGCGCTGCGATCGGCTGATCGACGTCCTTCGCTTTGTTTGCATGTGCCTTGATATTGTCGTGATCGTCCCAAGGTTGTCCGTCACCGTAATAGATCTGTACCATTCGCACACCACTCTCGACAAGTCGTCGTGCGGCCAGGCAAGCATCGGCAAATTTCCCAGGACCGTAGGCTTCCTGTGTCTTCTTCGTTTCCTGCTTCAGATCAAACACTTGCTGAGCTTCCGTTTGCATGCGGAACGCCATTTCGAGCGATTCGATGCGTGCTTCCAGCTTGTTATCGTGCCCTCCGCGACGTTCAAGATGGATTTCATTCATGCGTTTCAAAAGGTCAAGCTGCTCGCGTTGCGCACTGGAAGACAACCATGCGTTTTTGATGTGGCGAATGATTCTTGATGGATCCATATTTGAGTTGTTGATGTGCGCCCCTTGGAAGATGCCCGGCAGGAAACTGTTGCTCCACAACTGAGGACCGACCACGGGTTTGCCGGGACACAACACGACAAAGCCAGGCAGGTTTTGATTTTCCGTGCCAAGGCCATATAGCAACCATGACCCCATCGCGGGGCGTGTCGGCTGTGTTTCGCCGCTGTTCATCATTAATAGCGACGGCTCGTGATTCGGGATGTTCGTATGCATCGAGCGAATAACGCAGATGTCATCAATGCACGATCCGACGTGCGGAAAGATGTCACTCACCTCAATGCCCGATTGTCCGTACTTCTGAAACTTGAACGGCGACATCAGCAATCCACCGGTCTTGCGTTCCGTCTTCAAATCGGCATTTGGAGGACGCTGGCCATTGTATTTTTCGAGTGCCGGTTTCGGGTCAAACGTATCGACCTGTGAAGGGCCACCGTTCATAAACAGATGGATCACATGTTTTGCGCGCGGCGTAAAGTGTGCTACTTTCGCCGCGAGTGGATTATTGGAGCCCTGTTCCGCAGCATGCCCGAGTGTGCCGTCTTGGGCCAGTATGCCGGCAAGGCCGAGCATTCCCAGACCGGTTCCCATTCGGTGCAGCGACTCACGACGCGTCTGAGCCGGGTATAGGTATAGCGGTGATTGATTCATTGTTGGTGAACGCTTTAATCCAGATACATGAATTCATTGGCGGCGAGCAGTACCTGAGAGTACTGCTCCCAGCGAGTGAGCTTGTTTTGATCGTCCGATTTGATGCCGAGATATGCCAAACCAAGTTCCAGCTCGATATCGGTGACCGGTCGACTATAGGCCAGTAGGAATGCATGCTTTATACGAGCCTCATCGTTATCAGCCGCTTCACTGTGAACGCGAGCCGAAAACGCTTTTGCCTGTTCTACCATGAACGGACTGTTCAGGACGAACAGCTGTTGCTGAGGGACCGTCGTTTCACTGCGTTTCTCGCTGGTAATGTTGGCGTCGGGAAAATCAAACAGACGCAGTAGGCTGTCGAGTTCATGGCGACTGACTCTAGCATAGATCGTACGTCGGACATTGTTGGCATCTGCAAGATCGGTTGATGGGCCTCCAACCGTACGATCCAACTTGCCGGAAACATCCAGCAACGCATCTCGCCACGCTTCGACATCCAATCGCCGGCGACTCATCTTCCACAAGAAACGGTTGTCGCCATCGATGTTGGCATTCGCTTCGCTGAACGACGTGCTAAGTTGATACGTCGACGATAGCATGATCTCGCGATGCACCGATTTGATGGACCAGCCAGAATCGATCAATTTGGCCGCCAAATAATCCAGCAACTCGGGATGCGTCGGAGCTTGCCCTTGCTTTCCGAAATTGCTCGGCGTGGCCACAATCCCGCGACCGAAATGATGCTGCCAGATTCGATTGACCATCACGCGAGCTGTCAACGGATTGTCGTCGCTGGCAATCGCTTCAGCCAATTCACGACGACCGCTGCCGTTTGTGAACAGCGGCTGATGTTCGCCCGCCAGAACCGTGAGAAAACGCCGCGGAGCAATCTCACGTTGGTTGGCTGGGTTACCGCGGACGAACACCTTCATATCGGCGACTTTGGCTTCGGCATACGAATGAGCAATCGGGTACATTGCGGGAGCCGACTTCTTTGCCTCTTCCTGCTCGGCTCGCAGTTTCGTAAGTTGATCTTTCTTTTTGCCCGTCAGAGATTTTTCTAGATCATTGTCACCCACAGCAAGTGGGCCGTCTTTGCCGAGAACTTTTGTCAGCAAATCTTCGGCGACACTCACAGGACCATTGACCGGCTTTTCTGTATACACGCTGAATTGAATACTCGCCAGTTCGCCGCAATCGCCCTGGTCGGAACCGCTGTTATCCAAACCGCCAATGGCCTTGAATCGATCGTACCCATCCGGCAGATCGTAGACGATGAGTGATGGCGCATGCGTTCCAACGCCATGCGAATAATTCTTGCCACCAACGCGAATTTTTCTGCCTTCATAATTCCGATCGATCTGAGCCCCGCTGAATCCTTCCAGTGAAGTCCATTTGAGGTCCGTCAGTTTCAGTTCGCCCGCAGGACCGACCAATCGAGGTTCAAGCCAGTCCGAATGATCGCAGCTGTTTCCGTTGCCACCGTCGGATACTACTAGAAACAGTTGTTTCGCGTTGCGGATATCAACGTCGATTCCGGCGGTCGGACGGATCTTGGTGACAAGCGGCGTGACAAACCGAGGACTGCCTGGTCGATGAGGTTTGTTCTCTTTTGCGTCCACAAGATTTGTTGTAGCGACACCATCACGGACGTCCAACAGCGACTGAATGCGCTGCTGAAATTCTGCGGCGACCTTTGACACTTCGTCCTCTGGCACGGTTTCCTTTGAATCCAATGCAAACCAGGAATCCAACGCGCCGACTTTCCCTTGCTCACTAGAATCGAGAAAACTGATCCAGCGTTTGAACAGAAACTCGCTGATGTCCGCCTGCTGTGCAAACTCAGCGGTGTTGAGCGATTTGCCACTGGCCGATGCGACGCGGTAGCGCCAGACGGCCTCCATGTATTTCGATATCTCACCGACACGCGATTCTGCCGCGTTTGCGCTTTCGCCAGCAAGAAATTTCTTAATCGCTTCCTCGGTCGTTTTGATTCTCCGCTGGCCAGCATTGTAAGCTTCGACCTCGTCTGGTTTGCAGAGTGGTGCATTGTGGAGCTTCGAACTACTGAAGATTCCCGCCAACGAATAATAGTCCTGCGTGGGGATCGGATCGAACTTGTGATCGTGACAACGAGCACATGAAACGGTCAGTCCCAGAAAGCCGCGAGTCAGCGTATCGACGCGGTCGTCGAGTTCATCGGCCGCCGCCTTGGCCGCATCGCTGTTTTTGTAATACTGAGCGCCAAGACCAAAGTATCCGAGGGCGACAAGATTGTCGTAGGAAGGATTGCCTTGGGCATCGATCAAATCACCCGCAATCTGCAACTTCACAAACTTGTTGTAGGGCATGTCTGAATTAAACGCAGAAACAACCCAGTCGCGATATCGATAGCCGTTGCTGTTTGGTTTGACGGAAAACGTATGGGCCTGATCTTCCGCGTACCGTGCGACGTCCAGCCAGTATCGGCCCCATCGTTCACCGTAGTGCTTTGATGACAATAGTCGATCGATGACCCTTGCGAATGCTTCCGGCGATTCGTCCGCAACAAATGCGGCAACTTCGTCTGGCGTGGGGGGCAGGCCAATGAGATCAAAGGTCGCGCGGCGAATCAATTCGGTTTTGCCTGCAGTTGTCACTGGATGAAGTCCAAGCTGCTCCATCTTTGCCAGCGTAAAAAAATCGATGTCGTTGTGTGGCCAGTTGGCCTGCTCTACCTTTGGAACTTCGGGGTGTGCAATGGGCTGGTACGACCAAAACTGGCGAGCTTCTTCGAAGTGGATCTTGGAAACAGGCACTGCATCGCCAGTGCGAGGATCGGGGGCTCCCAATTCAACCCACGCTACGAAATCCGCAATCACAGCATCTGGAAGCTTCCCCTTAGGCGGCATCTCAAACGATTGATGCCGCAGCGCGTTGATCAGCAAACTGTCGTCCACATTTTTTGAGACGACAGCCGGCCCTGAATCGCCTCCTTTGAGTGTCGTTGCTCGCGTATCGAGCAATAGTCCGCCTTTGATGTTCTTCGCATCCGCAGAGTGGCATTCGTAACAATGCTGCACCAAGACCGGACGGATCTTAGCCTCAAAGAATTCTGTCTGCGCAAGTCCAATCGGCTCCTGAGCAATCGCCACACAGGAAACACCAGTGGCAAACAGGGCAACAAAAATGGCAACAACTTTGGAAGATCGCATGGCTTCTCCCCGCTGAAATAGGGAGCCGTTTGAATGGAGGGGGGAGGGAGGAGCTTCAAGTCTGATGTAATTGTATTCTAAGCAGAGGAACCACCCGAATTCAATTTCAAATGCGTGTATTTGGGAATCGGTTGAATACAAGCCCGCAGCGCAAGCAAGTGACAAACCCCAAGCGCAAGCAAATGACAGGTCCGCTTCCCTTGCTTGCGCTGCGGGCTTGTTTATCAGTTGTGTCATTGTCTGGTCGATATCATCGCGGACAAGTTAGCCGTGGCTGACGATGGTTCGATGTCGGCCAATTCGACACGCTGGTGCTCGCCGCCCTCTTTCAAGCTTTGTTTCCGTCGCGCTCGCTCGACTCGGCAAAGGTTTACGCGCCGAGTCCTGGTTTGGTTAGCTCGTCTGTTCGTAGGACCGTCTGTGATTTGAAACATCCCTGGAAACCGCGATTCCCAGGCTTTGTTCGCGACGGGAATGATTTGTCGCGTATTGGCTTCGATATTGGTAACGCCGGGTAACCGAGCTTGAGCAATGGCTATAATAAAATTCACTGTTGCCTGTTTCTTAGTTCATGTATTTTGCTACCCGGTCTGTGGAAAACACTTTTCATTGTGTGGGATGCGTATCAAGAAGAGCGATGATGGAGCATGAGTCGCAATGTGATTTACGAAATGAACGTGGGGTTCCCAAGAGTGGAATTGTGCTGTGGTTTGTGGCGTCAGCACATGTCGCGTTCGTTGCGATCTGCACGCCATCGGGTATCCGATCGGGAGACTGGGCTGTTCCAGGGTTTGCCTATGGAGACACTTTGGTGTATATCGCATCTGGTGCAACGGGGATTTATCCGATTATCCTCTTACCGATATGGGTCGGACTCGGGTGCGGGGACTTTCTGAGGCGATTGGTGCGCACGCTGCTCTTCTGTTTGGTGTTGATCGCGGCTCAAGTCATACGGTCTCGGTTTCGCGGATATCACGAGCCACTGATTTATCAGATTGTGCCCATTCTGTTCCTGATAATTTCGTTTTCCGGATTGACGGTGGTCTTCTGGTCCGTCCACCGCATTTGGAATTGGCACGTAGGTATTATCTCGGAAGTTTCTCCCGTGAGGTCTTCGCAGAATCAACGCCGGCTGCAGTTTAACCTGAAACATGTTTTGGTGTGCACAACATTGGTCGCTTTGTTGTTCCCGTTGTTCCGGATTATTTGTCCTGATGGCATTCCTGCTCTGGCGAGAATGGTTTTGTGGAATCGAATTGTAGGCAACTGCCAGTATGCGCCATTCATTACGCTTGTACTTCTACCAACCGTTTTCATACCCTGGGGTGTTCTGTCTTTCCGAGGCAATTTCAAACGCGCCTTCATTTTCGCGGTCGGAGCCGTGATATGCTGGTCATTGGTCAATTGCGCTCTGTTCTGGCTAGGAGGCATCCTTTGCATATTCCACATGCAAGAGATTCTATTGATACAATTTGGAGCGACCACTGCGGCGCTCATGTCTGCACTTGTACTTCGGATTTGTGGTTACAAAGTATTTCGCGCCCGACTTCTAAAATGTTCCTGTCGATAATTTTCCAGTCAAGACCAAGCAACGGTGCATACAGTGGCAGGGCCATTCATCAATGCTTAGTTTGATCGCGACCTGTTGCCAAACTTTCCTAACTCAATAATTTCATGACGATCATTTATGTTGTTGATGCTTTTACAAGTCGCCCTTTCTCGGGCAATCCGGCTGCGGTTTGTGTACTAAACGGACCTGCTGATGAGACGTGGATGAAATGCGTTGCGTTAGAGATGAACCTTTCTGAAACGGCGTTTTTGCATCCGATCACAGGCGGTTTCTCATTGCGCTGGTTGACGCCCTCAATGGAAGTGAAACTCTGTGGACATGCCACGCTTGCAAGTGCCTTAACGCTGTGGGAGACGGAGGTTCTCAAACACAATGAGCCAGCCCGCTTCAATACTTTGAGTGGTTGGTTGACCTGTCAGCGAAAAGAACAATGGATCGAGATGGATTTTCCGGCTGTTGTGTGCAGGGCCGTCGCAGCCCCCGTCGGCTTGGCAGATGCATTGGGCAGCGATCTGCTTTCTTGCGGACTCAATGGCATGGACTACCTTGTTGAAGTTGCCGATGAGAAAACGCTGCGATCACTTAAGCCGAATTACGCGGCTCTCGCAAAGCTTCCCGTTCGCGGCATCATCGTTACGTGTCACAGTGAGTCTGCTGAGTTCGACTTCATCTCTAGGTTCTTTGCCCCGGCTGCGGGGGTTAATGAAGATCCCGTCACAGGATCCGCTCACTGTGCCCTTGGTCCGTATTGGCAACTGAAGCTCGGCAAGTCCGATCTCATAGCCTATCAAGCTAGCGATCGCGGAGGCGTTGTCAAACTAAGTGTGCAAGGTGATCGGGTGATGCTATGCGGTCAGGCAGTGATGATGAGCAGAATAGATATGATGCACTAGCTAGCACTGGAAAGCGGCAATCCCTTCGATTCGATAAATAAATGCGTTCAGCGCGATGCCGATTTATCGTTTCTTGACTTTCGATGCTTTGGTGGCCCGATAGCAATGACAGACAAGGCATTTGCTGCAGACGATTCTGCTTAACGACTGCATCATTTTCCTTTCCTGCGTAACGAAGTACAAACCGAGTTACGCACCGAGTCCCTGCTTTGTTAGCTCATCTGTTCGCAGCAGACCGTCCGGGACTTGAATCATCCCTGGAAAACGAGATTCCCAAGGTTTGTTAGCGATAGGAATGATTTGTCGCGTATTGGCTTCGATGTTGGTGACGCCTGGTAAACGCGCCTGAAAACCGGCCGTCTGGATCAGGTCAGCGCCGGGACAACTTATGTCTCCGCCGGACACGAGCATGTTGTGTTTACCTGCGACAGCCGAAATCAAAAGCATGTGAGAAAGGCCCTTTGGGGATTTGACGACGACTTCCTGGACCTTGCAGAGGAAAGCCAGATAATACTCAACGTGGGGACACTTCTCGTTAAGTCGAGAACGTATTTCCACCGATCGACGCCTAAGGCGCTAGAGCCAAGGTTCAAAAGTCCCTTCGCTAGTTTTCCGCCGAAAGAAACGAAAGAAGGCGAAAAAGGGACCGTAGTATGCAGTCGCCATGCCACTTGGTAAGCCATGTCGGGACGGGGGTTTCCAGTCCGTGCGGCTCGAAATAGATCGACCAGGGACCGTGTTCCCTTTGATACCGAATTATTCCTTGGAGTATGCCTCGGCCATATGCCCGCGATGTCTCGATTCAAGCTCGATAAGAGGTTGTCGGAACGATTTCATCTCTTAGGCAAACCGCAGATCGCCACTAATTTCGCATTGATCCAAGGGACGGACATAACGAATACTGCCGTCGAGAACCTCACAGTCGACGTCAACAAAGATCATAATGTCATGCTCGACAACAGAAGCCAAGAATTTTCGCTACGATGGAAACCAGATGAAGGGGGTCGCCGTGACCATCGCTGATCAACGCCAAAAATGAATGGGCCAAAAACAATCGCGACAAAGGACATCACAATGCGCATAGCATTGCATTCGATAAGTTACGCAGGGATGTGGGGACAGGCTCTGTTGCCGGTGGAAGACATCATCCGCCGCGCAGCCAAGTTCGGGTACGATGACATCATGTTGACCGGCAAGCGTCCGCATGGTTCGCTGCTTGATCTCGATGCTGATGCACGCCACCGCATTCGTACGACGTTGGAACAAGAACGCGTTGGTCTGGCTTGCATCGCGGGATACACGAACTTCACGGCAGATGCCGAGCATGGCGACATACCTCATCGCGAAATGCAGATTTACTACGTCGGCGAGTTAGGTCGGCTGGCCGTCGAATTGGGCGGCAAACACGTGCGGATTTTTACGGGCTACGATCATCCGTCAATTCCCTATTCCCGTGCGTGGGATCTATCGGTCGCTGCCGTCAAGGATTGCGCTCGCCGCGCTGCCGACGTCGGAGCCGTCATTGCGCTGCAGAATCATCATGATCTGGCCGGACATTCGGAGGCCTTTTTGCAATTCTTGAAAGCCGTCGATGAACCTACGTGCAAGGCCGCCTTCGACGCCTGGGCACCGGCGTTGCAAGGCGACGATCTGATCGCCTCTGCCAAGCGCCTGGCTCCTTACACGGTTCACACGACAATTGCCGACTACGTTCGCCTCCCGCGATTCCGTTATCAGCCAGAACTCGTCAACTACCATCGCCAGGACGATGCCATTCAGGCAGTGCCAATGGGCGAAGGCTTCATCGATTACAGGGCATTCCTCAAGACGCTTCGGGACCACGGCTTCTCCGGCAGCGTTGGCTACGAAATGTGCTCGCCGCTCCGCGATGGAAACACCCTCGAAGTCCTCGACCGTTATGCTCAGCGATTCGTGGCGTTTATGAAGGAACATATTTGATGGTGGCAGCAATTCAACCTATTGGATCTCTTCCATCGATCCTCGCATCAAATTGGCGATTCCTGTGAGCTCAGTGACTACCTTTGACTTGGATACGAAGCGACATCAATTGGGACTGGCATCTGCGCCCACCGGGAATTCGCCGTATTGCGCAAACTCTGGATTGGTGGATTCATTCATGCCAAATGATTGGAACGAAAAACGGATTGATGATGCAGTCGACCACAAGGTTCTCACAATGACCGGAACATCCCCATGGAACCGCCAGTGGAACATGGAGATCGTTCCAACATGTTGCATTACTGATGAGCTTGAGAAATTGACCCCTAAATTACTGCATGAATCTTTCAATTGGATGGCGGATGGTGCGATTGTAATCGACTCTTCCAGATGACGCTCCGAATCCATTCGGCTAGTCTGTTCGGTCACGCGCCCTTCGCAAACTCTACTCTTCTCAACAATTCTTATTTCGAAGAAGGACTCTCGCATGTCAATTTCCAAAAGAACTGCGTTTCAGGTCGCTTTGCGATCTCTTCAGGAAATGACCCGTAAACTCAGGTTTGGATCTCATCGAGATTCCCATGGATTCAGGAAAAATCGACGACTGGATCAAAGACGGCGCATCATCGAACGCCTGGAAGCCCGAGAACTCTTAGCTAGCGTGATCATGCAGTCGGTGACTGCGGACGGCGGAACGCAGCTTTCATTGACCTACGACGTTCGCGAAGCGACGGCTGCATTCAACGTAGGTTTCTACCGATCTTCCGATTCCGTGTTCGGGGGGGATTCGCTTCTGGGAAGTGTTACGTTGAACAGTCCGCAAGATCTGACGGTGGGAATCCACGTTAAAAACTTAACGTTAGGTAGTGGCGCTGGCAAGATCCCCCTTCCTGGCGCTGGAGTTGCGGAAGCTGCTGAGAACTACTCGATTTTGGCGGTAGCCAATCCGACTCTCGCGAGCTTGGCTAGCTCAGCGGTTTTTGCAGGCGTCTATCACGCTCCGGCGAGCGACGTCTTTGTCCATGGTCGAAGCGTCGTCGACTCCATATCCATCGACTCAAACTATCGAGTCACACTCAATGGCTCGCGGAAATCATACAGTTCGGCTGATGTTACCGGATTCCGCGTCCGCAGTCATGACGGCAACGACGTCGTGGACGCAACGAACGCCGCCAAATTGGTTTCGATTTATGGCGGATCAGGCAATGACGTGCTCAAAGGCGGAAATGTCGCTGACGCTC
>JBEBHM010000874.1:0-3333 GCA_040080875.1 Pirellula sp. | reverse complement strand
CGGAGCTTCGAACTGCACGGTGGTATACCATTTGATACCGTACCAACGCGGACTGAATCGACTTGCCCGATCAGTCTTTGCGGGAAACGAGACTCGAGGAACTCCATTGTTTTCGCAGACACTATTGTGGGACGTTCGTGAAGCGACGTTTGAACGTGTCGATGATTCAGGGGAGAGCCAACCGCTTCCTAGGGAACGCGGACCTACTCCGCGAGCGTTTAGGTACCAACTGTGGATAGGATCGGAATCGTCACCTCGAGCGAATCAGATTTTGGTGAGGTGAATATGAACGGATGGGTTGCTCGATCGATGCTGGAGCGGGAGGCGGAGCCTCCAAGACAGTGCGTTCCCAGGCAGAGCCCGGGAACGAGGGGCAGGAGGGCCCCACACGAGCCTGGGTACGAGAGCAATTGTTCAAAGGGCCGGACGGGGGTGATTTTGGTGCTGGTTTTGTTGCTGATCGCAATTTGTGGAGCGATCGCGAGCCAGATTGTTTCGCGAGTCGTTCGATTGAGTGGCCAAGCGGCGGACGCTCAGCGTGAACTACAGCATCGATGGGCTGCGGTCTCCATTCGACGCACTGCTTTAAATACGGCGTCCAAACTGCTGACGAATCAAGAGAATTCTATCGAGCGTCCGTTAGCCAAGCGATCGTTTTCGATATTGCTTGGGAAAGCACGTTACAACATCTCCGTACACGATGAGTCGGCGAAGTTGCCGTTGATTCAAACGATTGCCCGATTTCCGATGGAGCGAGCCAAAGAACCAATTCGTGCACTTGTTGGCAATCAAGCCATTGTAAAGTCGATTATTCCTAAGCACCCGACTATGCTCTCGGATATAGTCGATCGACCGGAGTATGCGACTGCATCCGAATCGCTACGCTCATGGGAGTCCATAGCCCAACAATTAACCCTTTGGTCGGATGGTAGAATCAACGTTCGTGCGGCAGACAAGGAAACATTAGATCAGTTGTGGCAACTCCGCTTCAATGGCAATGCGCCCGCTGAGTTGATGGCTTATCGTGAACTTCCCAACGCAAGTGTGTTCACTGACACCTTTCGAGCGCTAGGATTGAGCTCCGCCCAAACGCAATTCGCGATGGAGTGGTTGACGACCGAGTCAAATACTTATTCCTTGTGGGTCGACTCGACCAATAACCTCGGCAGTTCGTTCACAGCCATCTATGTGCGGCGGCGTTCGCTTGGTTTTGCGGATGAGCAGTTTGGGTACCACTATCCATGAGATTGCACTGGCAAACACTCAATCGGCTCTTGATAGCAGGTTCGCTTGCGATTTGCGGGTGGGCATGGGCGTTTCCTGGTTCGTTGTCGGAGTGGATTGTTAGGCTGTCGCAACCGACGGAAACGGGGCTCAAGGTGGCGAGTTCAGCAGTATCGCCAAAGTCCCAGCGAAGCGGAACGGAGGATTTAGCGTTATCCATTTCAGATGCAGAAATCGCACAAGCGTCACAAGTACGACTGCAACGGATGCAGCCACCAAAACCGGCACCCAAGATCGAGGCTCCGCCACCTGCGCCAGTTGTTGCGGTTCCAAAACCGGCGGAGTTGTTTCGGGGCTCGTTGATAGGGATCATTCAAGACAGTGATCCCAAATTTAGTTATGCGATCCTAAAATGGCCGGAAGGGCGTATACAACTGATCGCTCGAGGAGAATCGATCAGCAGTTTAGGCAACGCCCCCAGGATCGAGGAGATAAACGCGCATTCGGTGGTACTTGGACAGGGGGCCGCGAAGCAAACACTTGAATTGCCAGGTGAAAAACGATGAAAGATCGGAACCAAGGGCGCGAGTTAATTCTCCTTTCGACTCAGGAGTGCTTTGCAATCGATGCGAACCAAATCGAAAGCAAGCACATTCGTTCGAAGTCATTGCTTTCGTACAACATCGAACAGTTTCTACCTCTTGATGGCGAGCGGATGGCCATTGAAATTTGTTCGATCGGGAGTCGCAGTCTTAACGAGGGAAGACAGAGTGAAAAATCGGAACGAAAGGACGGGCTGATAGTTATTGCGGACCGCGAATCCCTGCTTTCAAAAGTGGAGACGGTTGAGAGCGATGGAACTTGGGTAGCGGGAATTGCACCGAGGATGTTCTTGATTGCCCAGCGATGGTGCGAAATAAACCGAGTTCGCGATGCTGACTTGTTCTTCCGAGAGGACGAAGCTGCGTGGAGTTATTTGCGGATCCAGGGTGGTAAACCGGTTGTGTGGTCCTGGCTGGACAATTCCGAAGAGACACTTTGGGGAAGGATCGAGTCTTGTGGAGGACCGGTTCATGTCGTCGGCAGTTTGGATAATGCGATCCGTGATCGCGTGGGGGCGATGCTGAAGCGGGAGGCGGAGCCTCCAAGACAGTGCGTTCCCAGGCAGGAGCCTGGGAACGAAGGCCGCGAGGGCCTTGGGCAGGAGGCTGGGAATGAGGGAGGTGATCGAGTAGGGGCGATACGCGAAGACGTGTCGTTTCATGATAACCTGGCAGAGGCGATGGTGGAGGAGGCAGGGCGGTTGTGGAAATCAGGAAAATGGCGGCCATGGATCGACTTCCGCATTGGTGTTCGAACCAAGTATCGGAATCGGCTGGTCTATCCAGGCATATTAGCCATGACTGTGGCGATGCTGCTGGTGCTGACATTGGCGACGTGGAATTTGTTCCGGCAATATTCTTCGTTACGAGAGCAGTCGATTCACGACGAAGAACAAATTGCGGCCGAGTTTACACGACTGTTTGCAGGACAGGAATTGCCGGTAGACGTTCCGGGCAGGTTGCTTAGTGAAGCGAGAAAATTGGAGTCGACCAAAGAGGAATTGGTCAAAGTACCAGCCGTTCGTTCTTCGTTGCCGCCACTTGTGCGATTGCTCAATCATTTGCCTGAAGGGACCGTTTTCCGAATCGATTCGATGCGGCTCAAGTCGGAACAAATCTTGGGAGTCGAGGGTTCGGTCCAATCGCTTGATGGCCTTGGTGAGATTGTAACGGCACTACGGTCAAAGGGATATCGATTTGCTGAGCCAAACGTCAATCAAATGAAGGACGGATTCACATTGCGGCTCGAGTCATTGGCGCACGAGCCTTCGACTTCTAGCCCTGGAAGGGACAAGAAGCCATGAATCGATTCTTATTGACATGGTTGCAAGTTCAGATTGGCCTATGTGCTGCGATGTTTGTGGCGTTTGGAATCCTCGCGCTTCGGATGCAGGGAGTGCAATCGGCAGCGACACGAAATGCGGTGGCATGGCAGGAGACGGTTCTGCTCGGAATACGAATCGACGAATTGCGAAAACAAGTCCCAAGTGGCAAGCGGCAGGATTCA
>JBEBHM010000189.1:0-12514 GCA_040080875.1 Pirellula sp. | reverse complement strand
GACCCCAGTGCGCAGCGTTGCTACACCGACGTGGTAGGTTGCAAGTCGCACAACACACCGCGGACAACCACGTCCGATACACAACCCACTCTCGTCTACGCCATGCCCAAGCCAGGAGTGATGGATCCTGTCGCACAGAGCACACTCCAAATGCTCCATAGCCTTCATTACGACGTGGACGAGGTTCGTACGTTTCGCAAGTATTGGATCGGCCAAGTCGATTCAGCTAAGCCAGTCGACAGCTTGATCATTCAACGACTCTGCCAAAGGGTCTTGGCCAATGACTCGATCGAACAGATCAACGTTGGCCCACTCACACTCGAGCAACTCGCGGTTGGGTCATCGTATCAGTTCCAATTGACGGTCGTACCGATTCGCGAACTGGACGACGATTCATTGATGACCTTGAGCAAGTCGGGGCAGCTTTATTTGTCGCTCGCCGAGATGCAGACCGTTCGAGAGCACTATCGCGAACAAGGACGCGATCCGACCGACATCGAACTCGAAACGATCGCACAGACTTGGAGCGAACACTGCAGTCATAAGACGCTGGGTGGCAAGATCGAGTACCGCGATGAAAATGGAACTCGCCTTTACAACAGCATGCTGAAAGAGACCATCTTTGCCGCTACCGTGAAGATTCGAGAGTTGCTTGGGCCCAACGATTGGTGCGTTAGCGTCTTCAAAGATAATGCGGGAGTCGTACAGTTTGATGACGAGGACCACATCGTTTTTAAAGTCGAGACGCACAACCATCCTTCGGCCATCGAACCGTATGGAGGAGCCAACACAGGGCTGGGTGGCGTGATCCGAGATCCGCTCGGCACAGGATTAGGTGCGAAGCCCGTTTGTAGTACCGATGTTTTCTGCTTTGCGTTGCCGGACTTCCCACCCAACGATTTGCCCCCGGGAGTGTTGCATCCTCGGCGCGTGATGTCGGGTGTGGTTTCAGGAGTGCGCGACTATGGAAACCGGATGGGAATTCCGACGGTCAACGGCGCCGTTTTCTTTGACGACCGATACTTAGGCAACCCGCTGGTGTATTGTGGCAACGTTGGAATACTCCCTAAAAACAAAGTCGACAAGCAAGCGCAGGCAGGGGATTTGATTGTTGCTATCGGTGGACGTACCGGGCGCGATGGAATTCACGGCGCGACCTTTAGCAGCGTCGAACTTACACACGAGAGCGAAGCCATCTCGGGCGGGTCCGTTCAGATCGGCAATGCGATTACGGAGAAGATGGTCATGGATGTCCTGCTCCAAGCGCGCGACCAGGGGCTCTATTCGGCGGTCACCGATTGCGGAGCGGGTGGCTTTAGCAGCGCCGTGGGCGAGATGGGAGAGTCGATCGGTGCCGAAGTGTGGCTCGATCAAGCACCCCTCAAATACCAAGGTCTGAGCTATACCGAAATCTGGATTAGCGAAGCCCAAGAACGCATGGTCATGGCGGTTCCACCCGACAAGCTTGATCGCCTAAAAAAACTCTGCCACGACGAAGATGTCGAAGTCGCCGTGTTGGGCCAATTCACGCCAACCGGCCTGTTGCGACTCACTTACCAAGGCTTGGAAGTGGGTTGCCTGAGTATGGAGTTCCTGCATGGCGGTCGGCCTCCTGTGGTGCGTCAAGCGGTATACCAACCAGTCGTTACGCGGCCTTGCGAACTTGGAGTTCTAAACCGAGAGTCCATCGAATCGACGTTGCAAAAAATTCTAGCGCACCCAACGGTTGCCAGCAAACACTGGATCATTCGTCAATACGACCATGAAGTTCAAGCAGGCAGCGTGATCAAACCTCTCGTCGGCCCAGCAGCCAACGGGCCAAGCGATGCCGCAGTGGTTCGTCCTAAATTGACGAGCAAGCGAGGCGTTGTGCTCGCCTGTGGAATGAACCCTCGTCTCGGCGACTACGATCCTTACCACATGGCCACCTCGGCAATCGACGAAGCTGTTCGAAACGCAGTCGCGGTCGGGGCTGACCCTAAACGCATTGCAATCCTCGACAACTTTTGTTGGGGGAATACCGAACGGCCGGAGACGCTCGGTACGCTCGTTCGAGCCGCCATCGCGTGTCACGATTTGGCTGTCCAGTGGCGGACACCCTTTATCAGCGGCAAAGATAGTCTCAACAACGAATTCACATGGTTCGACCATGATGGTAAGAAACAAACCATTGCTATCCCGTGTTCGTTGCTGATCAGCGCCATGGGACAGATCTCCGATTGCGCACAAGCCATCAGCATGGATTTGAAGAAGGCAGGCAACGATATTTATCTTGTCGGTGTCACTCGCAATGAACTGGCTGGATCTTTTGCAGCCATGGTCCTCGGCAAGTCGGGTGGCGATGTTCCTACCGTCGATGCACCGTTAGCGATGCGCACCTATGAAGCCATCCATCAATCCATTGTCAACAAGCAGATCGTATCATGCCACGATTTGAGCGAGGGTGGCCTAGCAGTCGCCTTAGCCGAAATGTCGTTTGCTGGTGAGTTAGGAGTTTCCGTCGACGTAGGCTCAATGCGAAGTTCGAGTTTCATCGATCGTGAAGTTGCCTTGTTCGCCGAGTCCAACAGCCGACTTCTATGCGAAGTTCCGGCGGGTCGGGCCAAAGAATTCGAGCGGAGCATGCAGGGATTGCCCTGTTTCCGACTGGGTGTCGTGGATGCGAGCGAGCGCGTTGTCGTGCGATGCGATGAAGAGTTGCTCATCGATTTGTCCTGGAGGCAATTGCGAGATGTTTGGTTGGCACCACTCGATTGGGAATAAAATGAAATTGAGAGGCATCGTATCGGGATTTCTGTGTTGGGTGTTTTGCAATGCAATCCTGGCACAAGAAACGAGCCCCTTGCCACCCGCAGCTGCGGGCTCCATCGTTGCCAAGATAGCGGACGACGTGGCTGCAGTCGAAGGAGTCATTTCCAATCAATGGGTGATGGACTGGCTCAAAACTGCGAAGGGGCTTGCTGCGATTCAACCAACGAAGGTTTCGCTGAACGGCAAAGAAGTAAGCGTCGATGAATCGCTCTATTACATGCGTTATGGTTCACCGCTCGCCTACGCCCGCGCGTTGGATCTGGCCATCACCGCAGGCTTCGAAGCCACACCCAATTCGCGAGTCTTTGACTTCGGCTATGGCAGCATAGGCCATCTTAGGATGCTTGCACTCTCCGGCATTCACTCTGTTGGAGTGGACGTCGCGCCCTTGCTGAAACTCATGTATGCAGAGGCATCCGGAAAGTTGGGAACCGGTTCGGTACATGTCCTGGACGGCCCTTTTCCAAGAGACTTCAATCTCGTGGAAAAAGTCGGTTTCGATTATGACATGGTCATCTCCAAGAACGTGCTCAAGCGAGGCTACATTCATCCACAACGCGAAGTCTCCAACCCGCGTTTGTTGATCGATCTCGGAGTGAGCGATCTGCAGTTTCTGGAACACATGGCGAAAATTCTCAAGCCGCAAGGTCTTTTTGTGATCTACAATTTCTGCCCGGCCAAGGCCACCAACGATCAAGCCTATATACCCTGGGCAGACGGCGAGTCGCCCTTCACCAAACAAGACTTTATCAGCGCAGGCTTTGAAGTTCTGCATTTCGATGTAGTGGATCATGCCGAAGCGAGACGCCTTGGGCAAGCTTTGGGATGGGATACACAGGGTGGTATGAAATTGGATACCGACCTGTTTGCTTGGTACACCATCGCCAGAAAAAGGCGAGATACCGAGGTGGCCAAGCCATGAGCCTTAAGGAACTGCTTGGCGATCCATCTTGGCTATTTGACTTGGGCGTCCCCGTTCTAGAATTTGCGCCTACGGTTTCGAACAAAAAGCTGAGGGAATTGGAATGGGAATTGGGGGATGAGCACCGCTTGCCGCCCCTGAGTGCGCTCAATGGCGAAAAGCGATTCGCGGAATCCTCGATCGCATGGAGTGATCACGGTTTGTTGATTCATTTTGCCGTCCAAATCGACAGCCGCGTGAATCCTAAACACTCGCTTTCACCACCGGTGCTGACTTTCTACGTGGATACTCGTTGGAGCCCAGGCGTACATCGAGGCACCATGTATTGCCACCGCATCGAAATGTTGCTGACCCGTCCCGTCTCATCGGAACTGAAGCGGGGGCACGGTGAATTGACTCCGATGCAACGCGCTCGAGCGTCGCCGAATCCGGTTCACCCTAACGATCTCTTGATTGGAACTCTGCGACGCGAGTTTGGCTACGAGATCAAAGTGTTCATCCCAACCGAATCGCTCACCGGCTATGAACCTCGCGAATTTCAAGAGCTTGGATTGTTCTACGTGCTGCGCGATGACCAATTAGGGCGGCAGTGCATGGCCCGATCCGTTCATTCGCCATTCTTTGAGGACCCCAGCCTTTGGTGTCGCGGCAAGCTCACGTAGCAGCGTATCTCCGGAGACGCTGGTACTCGCTGACAAAACGAACTCGCTAATCGATTCCATTTGAGCGTAACCACAGGTTCGTGGTCCATCCAGCGGGGGAAGAGGGTTTCGATAACCAATACGTCCGCCTCGGAGATGCGGACCCACGTAAAATCGGTATACTTGCGATGCAGTTGTCCTCCAATGCCTGATTCGAAATGCGTCTTACTGTTCCTTCTATGCTTCACCGAATCGCTCACATAATCTTTTTCTTGATGTCTTTGCCAATTGGGAGCACCGGTTTGACGCAGGAGCCTCCGACGCTAGCACCGCAACCGGACCCTGCGATGACCTTGGTCTATCCGACTTCGAAAGCCGTCGAACAAGTTGATAACTACCACGGTACTATGGTTCACGACCCCTTCCGATGGCTCGAAGACGTTGACTCGGACGATACCAACGATTGGGTTGGGCGCCAAAACAAATTGACGTTGGGTTATTTCAGTCAGATCCCCATTCGAAACCAAATCAAAGAGCGTCTAAAGGAACTTTGGAACTACGAACGTTTTGGATTTCCAAATAAATACGGCAGCAACTACCTCTATACACACAACGACGGACTTCAGAATCAGAATATTCTGTACACCGCGAGCGACTTAGAAGCCGATCGCTCGGTGCTCCTTGATCCGAATGCACTCAGCGAGAAAGGAACCACTGCGCTCACAGGCTTTGTGCCGAGTGACGACGGCCGACTGCTCGCCTATGGTTTGGCAAAGGCCGGCAGCGACTGGAACACTTGGCGAGTTCGTGACATCGCAAGCGCTAAGGATTTCGACGACATTGTCGAATGGGTGAAATTTAGTTCTGTGGCCTGGACTGGCGACAACGCAGGCTTTTTCTATAGCCGCTATGATCAACCAACGACCGACGCCGAGTTCACGGGCGTTAATTATTTCCAAAAACTTTACTATCACAAACTGGGAACATCGCAAACCAGCGATATCCTCATCTACCAACGCAAAGACGAAAAGGAATGGGGCTTCGGCGGCTCGGTTACTGAGGACAAGCGGTTCCTCATCATCTCGGTGTGGCGAGGGACTGAGAAAAAGAACCAGATCTTTTATTCAAAACTTGCCCCAAACGAAGCCCTGGGCGCGGCTCAAGTGGTCGAATTGCTTGTCGGTTTTGATAGTGACTATCAATTTATCGGCAACGACGGGCCAGTCTTTTATTTTCAAACCGACCATGCCGCCCCTCGTCGTCGCGTGGTCGCAATCGATATCGATCAACCCGACCGAGCAAACTGGAGGGAAGTTATCCCCCAAGCGCCCGAAACGATTCAGTCGGTTCATTTATTTGGCGACCGCTTCATAGTGTCATACCTCAAAGACGCTACCAGCATCGTTCGGCAATTCGACACGGCAGGCAAGCAACTTGAGGACTTGCGAATACCTAGCTTGGGAACGATCTCAGGATTCGATAGCAAACGCAACGCGAAAGAGACTTTCTATTCATTTACCAACTACGTGACGGCACCTACCATCTATCGGCTCGATCTGTCGAGCAATGCTTCGTCCATATGGCGACAACCAAAATTGAACTTCAATAGCGATGACTATGTGACTGAGCGAGTCTTCTACCAGAGCAAAGATGGCACGCGGATCCCCATGATCATCTCGCACAAAAAGGGACTCCAACGAACTGGCAAACTGCCGACGTTGCTGTACGCTTACGGAGGATTCAATATTTCGATTACGCCCAATTTCTCGCCGGCGAACCTAGCTTGGATGGAGATGGGGGGCGTTTATGCCGTCCCGAATTTACGCGGCGGTGGTGAGTATGGCCGAGATTGGCACGAGGCTGGCATGCTCGACAAAAAACAGAATGTCTTTGATGACTTCATTGCAGCTGCGGAATTCTTAATCTCGGAGGGGTATACCAACCCATCGAAACTTGCGATCCAAGGGCGCAGCAATGGAGGACTTTTGGTGGGCGCAACCATGGTGCAACGTCCGGAATTATTTGCGGTAGCGTTGCCCGGAGTGGGAGTGCTCGACATGCTCCGATTTCACAAATTCACCATCGGTTGGGCGTGGGTCAACGAATATGGCAGCAGCGATGACGCAGCGCAATGCAAGACGCTAGCAGGCTATTCTCCGCTTCACAATCTTCGACCGGGTCGACGCTATCCGGCCACATTGATCACGACCGCAGATCATGACGACCGGGTCGTTCCCGGCCATAGCTTCAAATTTGCCGCACGGCTACAAGCCTGCCAAAGCGGGACCAAGCCTGCCCTGATCCGCATCGAGACCAGTGCGGGGCACGGTGCCGGTACGCCCGTGAGCAAATTGATCGACGCAACTGCCGACACTTGGGCTTTTGTTCTGAAGAATTTTGAAGTCGAATAAGGGAATGAAGCCGCAGCGCGCAAAGGCTAAGAGGACGTTAGCCGACTTCCTGAAACGCAAAGACTCGAACGAACCAGATACCGACGAAATCGATATCGCGACCGACTTGGTTCGATCCGAGCTAGGGGACGTCGCGCCCGATCCTGAAACGCTTACCGCGAATCAGCCCATTACTTTGCCCCGGCGCGCTCGCAAAGCCAAGTCAATAACCGAGCCGACGACCAAGCCCGAATTAGATCACGACGAAATATTGCGTCAGCGCGAGGCGCAGATTCAAGAAGCGGTCCAGGCTGCCAAGCAACCGGAGACAGTGAGCCGCAAGGAAGCCCAAGCCCGCGATTTGCTCAGGGCGATTATCGAACTTGACGATTTTCAATCCTCGGCTCTGCGATGGGCACGCTCGGAAAGCGTGTGCTGGGAAGGAGCTTGGCTCGGGGCAGTCGCTCCCATCGCAGCTGCGGCCGTTCAGCGGTTTCATCGGCCGTTGCTAGTCGTGTTGGCTCAACATCAAGATGCCGAAACAGTTGCCAGGGATCTCGACTTCTTTTTGGAACGCAACAGCGATGTCTTCCCACCCTCCTCGGATGAAGTAGAAGAGGACATGCTGCAACAGCAAGAGGTCATCCAACGGCTGCAGGTATTGTCCCGGCTGGACGCCGCTCGCTCGCAATCACCGGCGGATCAAAGCGCAGATGTGCCGGTGATTGTTACTACGATTCCTGCGCTCATGCACCGAGTACCTAGCCCTCAGCAATTGCGGCATGACCGCCGTACGATTCGCGTTGGCCAGCGAATCGATTTGTCGGATCTAAAGAAATGGTTGGCGGCCAGCGGTTACCGAACGACCACGAGTGTTCAGCTCGCAGGCGAATTTACAGCCCGCGGCGGCATTCTGGATGTGTTTCCGCCTGATTGCGGCGAACCCAGGCGCATCGAGTTGTTCGACGACGAAGTCGAATCGATTCGCAGTTTCGACTCGGTCACTCAGCGATCATTAAATCGCATGGATCGGGTCGATTTGATCGCGGCCAACGAAGCCATCAAGGAGGAGGCTTCACTTTTGGACTATTTGCCCAAGAACACCATGGTGCTCGTGAGTGAACCCGTGGCGGCCATGCACAATGCCAACGCTTTCAAAGCACGCATTCCCTTTCCGGAACGATTTCGCGATCCCAACGACCTCTATCAGCAATTGATCCAGTTTTCGTTTGCTCAAATCACTCAGCTGGCCAGCGAGGGCTACTTGGGCGAATTGGTACGGATACCCATTGGGGATGTCTCCCGCATCGGCGGCGAACTTGAGACATTGGCTAAAGATATCGACCACGCGCTCGGCAAACAGCGCACGGCTCTCATTGTATGCATCAACGAAGGGGAACTGAGCCGGATCCATGACTTGATGTTGCATAGCCAAGCCTTTGTAGAAAAGCGAGTCGAGATCGTCATCGGCTTGCTGAGCTGTGGTTTTGAATTAGCGCCGAGCGGTCCGTTCGTATTGACAGTCAATCAATTGCTCAAACGCTCAAGCATGCGTCGCGAGCCATTGATAGTTTCCTCGACTTGCGTGAAGGTGACCTTGTCGTCCACTTATCCCATGGTATCGGCGTCTATCGCGGTATGGAGCTGATCGAAAAACAAGGGCAAAAGTATGAGCATCTCACCATCGAATTCGATGGTGGTACGAAGCTCTATGTGCCGAGTAGCAAGATTGATCTGGTGCAACGCTACGTTGGAGCGACCAAGTCGCGCCCCAAGCTCGCCAAGATTGGTAGCCAGTCTTGGGTCCGCCAAAAGAAAGCGGCCGAAAAGGCGGTCATCGATATGGCTGCCGATTTGTTGGAGTTGCAAGCGCAACGCAAGAGCCTGACCGGTATTCAATTCAAACCCGATTCGGTATGGCAGGCTCAATTCGATGGTTCTTTTCCTTACGAAGAGACTCCCGATCAATTGTCGGCGATTGCTGCGACCAAGGCCGATATGATGACCGCTCGCCCAATGGAACGTCTCATTTGCGGAGACGTGGGCTTCGGAAAAACGGAGGTTGCTATGCGCGCTGCCTTCAAGGCGGTCGAAAGCGGCTATCAGGTAGGTGTCCTTGTTCCCACGACCGTGTTGGCTGAACAACACTACAAGACCTTCACGAAACGCATGGCCGAATTTCCTTTCGAGATTGCCAAACTCAGCCGCTTCGAAACCAATCAGGAACAAAAGGAAACGCTCAAACGATTGGCTCATGGTCAGATCGACATCGTCATCGGAACACATCGACTCGCGTCTGCCGACGTTCAGTTCTTTAATCTGGGACTACTGGTTATTGACGAAGAGCAAAAATTTGGTGTGGAGCTGAAAGAGCGACTCAAGAAGACCGCATCGATGGTGGATATCCTGACGCTGTCCGCCACGCCGATTCCCAGGACGCTGCACATGTCCTTGTTGGGGGTGCGAGACATCTCCAATCTTGAGACGCCACCCGAGGAGCGCATGGCCGTCGAAACTCGCGTCGTGCGATTCGACGATGCCTTGGTGAGAAACGCGATCCTGCGTGAACTCAACCGCGACGGTCAAGTTTTTTTCGTACACAACCGGATCGAAGACATGCATTCGATTGCATCGCGACTTCAGAAAATCGTGCCCGAAGCAAGGATTCTCATCGGGCACGGCCAAATGGCCGAGGGTGTCTTGGAACAAGTCATGATCGACTTTATCGAACATCGAGCCGACATTCTTCTTGCAACCACGATTATCGAAAGCGGGTTAGATATTCCCAATGCAAACACGATCTTTATCGACGAGGCCAATCGCTACGGTCTCTCGGAGCTGCATCAATTGCGAGGTCGAGTTGGACGCTACAAAAATCAAGCCCATTGCTATTTGCTCGTCGACCGCGATCGCCAGCTCAATCCAGATGCCGCCCGGCGTTTGCATGCCATCGAGGAATACTCTCAGTTGGGGGCCGGTTTTGGGATCGCGATGCGAGATTTGGAAATTCGAGGAGCGGGAAATTTACTCGGTACACAACAGAGCGGACATATCGCAACCGTAGGTTACGAGCTGTACTGCCAATTGCTCGAAGCCGCAGTGCGGCAATTGACCCGCCAACCACCCAAGATGAACATCGATGTCGAAATCAATCTGCCAGTAGAAGCATTCTTGCCCAGCGAATACATTCCGGAGATGCGGCACAAAATCGACGTCTATCGACGCATCAGCCGCATTCAAAGCGTGCACGCGATTGCAGACATCCAGCAAGAGTTGAGCGACCGTTTTGGTCCATTGCCCCCCTTGGTAAAGCGACTCTTGGACGTTGCGGAATTGCGGATGGATGCAGCCCTATGGTCGATTCGCTACGTGGGAATCGAGGATGGTTATATTGCCTTCGTTTACACGGACTCGCGGCGTATCGAGCAACTGGCCCGAAAACACAACGGCAAACTGCGTATCATCGATGCGCAACACGCCTATTGGCCGCTTCGTCCGGAGCCTTCGATCAAATCGCAAAATCAGACCAATGCGACTCGCTCGATTCCCGAAACGGATGCGCAAATCGTTGCCAAAACGGATTTGCTCAGCCTGCTTCGGTCGGTCCTCGCTCCAAATCCTTAGTCCGACATGCAATACTGTTGTTCGACACGGTTGCTCGACACGGTTGCTCGACTCTCCGAGTCGATTCATCCAATCGATCCCTACCGTCGCTCGACTCTCCGAGTCGATTTTATTTTGTTGATCCGCCTAATCGATCCTCTATTCAATTCCACAAACCGATTCCTCTTACCCCGTCTTCAGCATGCGACCATTTCATCCCCAATCCCTAATCGTTCTCCTCGCATTACTGAGTTGTTTGGCTAGATTGGCTCTGGCAGGCAATTCTCAGATCAACACTGCGGCCCCGGCCGCAACTCGTCCCAATGTGATCGTCATCATGGCGGACGATGTTGGTTATTCCGATATCGGTTGCTTTGGGGGTGAGATCCAGACTCCCAATCTCGACACGCTGGCGCAATCCGGTGTTCGCTTCACGCAGTTTTACAATACGGCTCGTTGTTGCCCAACGCGAGCATCGTTGCTCACCGGACTCTATGCTCATCAAGCGGGAATCGGACACATGGTCGACGACTGGAGCGTCAAGGTCGGCGATGCGTACGCAGGAGATCTCAGCCGACGAGCAGTCACGATCGCTGAAGTGCTCAGGCCAGCTGGCTATGCGACGTACATGGTTGGCAAGTGGCACGTTACGCAAAAGACCAAGCCGCAAGGAGATGCCGAGAAACACAATTGGCCGCTCCAGCGTGGTTTCGACCGATTTTACGGAACGATTCATGGAGCTGGCAGCTTCTACGATCCAAACACTCTGGTGCGAGACAATCAGTTTATATCGCCCTATGCCGACCCCGAGTATCAGCCCAATGAGTTTTACTATACCGATGCTCTCAATGACCACGCCTCGCGTTTTGTGACCGAGCATTCTCAGCGCTCATCGAACAAACCATTCTTTCTTTATTTGGCGCACACAGCGGCCCACTGGCCTATGCAAGCCAAAGAATCCGACATCGCAAAATACAAAGGGCGGTACGATGAAGGTTACAATCCGATTCGTTTGGCTCGTCTCGAAAAGATGAAACGATTGGGCCTCATCCATCCCAACTGGACAGCTTCTCCACAAGCGGGCGATTGGTCCAAAGTGAAAAACAAGGAGTGGGAATCGCGTTGCATGGAGGTCTACGCAGCGATGCTCGACTGCATGGATCAAGGGATCGGTCGCTTGGTGGAAACGCTCAAGAGGAATGGGCAATACGAAAACACGCTGATCTTGTATTTGCAAGACAATGGCGGCTGTGCGGAACCGATGAGCCGAAATGCTCCCTTCAAACCGAGAGCCGATAAGCCGACCTTGCCAACTCTTGCTAAAGATTTTCTCCAGCCGGACATGATCCCGAAACAAACGCGAGATGGATATCCCGTGCGACAAGGCGAAGGTGTTATGCCGGGGCCCGCAGACACTTACATTGGGTATGGCAAATCGTGGGCCAACGTGAGCAACACCCCGTTTCGCGAGTACAAACATTGGCAGCACGAAGGAGGAATCAGTACTCCTCTAATCGCTCATTGGCCACGTGGAATTGCCACGTCACGGCATGGCAGACTAGAGGACCAGCCTGGCCATTTGATCGATCTCATGGCAACCTGTGTCGCTGTGTCGGGTGCCAAATACCTGACTCGCGCTGCCGACAACGACATTCAACCCATGGAAGGAGTCAGCTTGGCGCCTGCTTTCGCCGGTCATCCGATTCAACGAAAAGAACCGATTTTCTGGGAGCATGAGGGAAATCGTGCCATTCGGATGGGTCAGTGGAAGCTTGTGTCGAAGCATCCCGAAGCGTGGGAGTTGTACAATGTGTCGGACGATCGGACCGAAATGAACAATCTCGCCGATGCCAATCCAGAGCGAGTCAAGGACATGTCGTCGCGATGGCAAGCCTGGGCCACGCGCGTCGGCGTCAAACCTTGGCCGTTGGACAAGTAGTCGTAGCAGCTCGTGGCAGCGTCGCTCCGCGCCGCTGTGGATTTTGTGGCAGCATATCACCGCGCCGCTGTGGATTTTGTGGCAGCGTCGCTCCGCGCCGCTGGTATTCGATATCTGCGAAAACTCGCTGCCCTGATTCCATTTGAACGAACCTGCGGGATTTAATCTAATTGTAAAACCAAGCGTGGGATTAGGGTTTTAATAGCCA